>JACQAU010000052.1 GCA_016194835.1 Deltaproteobacteria bacterium | reverse complement strand
CTGTTTTTAGTTTTTTATTCAAATAATTTGTATCAAAAATAAACGACAGTTCATTTAGCCCTAGCTCTATCATTTCTTTCGAAAAACCAGTCTGAGATGGAAGTGTATTTAAAACAATTTTTCTGTTGGGATACTCGGGGTTTTCCCAAAGCCGTTTCATTTTATCTAAAATTTCTAGAACTTTATCCAATGGGTATTGAGAAAAATCAGATCTTATTTTTTCTGCTTGCGTGCACAGCTCTTGTGCTTGCTCAACACTTAACGGCTCAGAATTTTCGATCCAACGACCAAAAAAATATTGACGCATAATTATTATTACCTCTTTATAATTTCATCAGCAGTAATTGCGCAACCTTTGTGTTTAGTCAAACCGCCACGACCAACTAAAGTAAACGTAGGCGACTTCCAACCACAATTACACGCTACGGGGTCTAAATACCCTAAATCGGTTGTTAAAATCGCTAAATTTGGCATCATTGTATTAAAAGGCGTCACAAGCTCTAATAAACCTATTTCACCAGGCACAAAAACACGATTATAAGCAGGCACATGAAAACGATGCATACGACAATCCATGTAAGACGCACAGTGTTCTGCCATGCCATAACCATCACGGATCCGAAAATCTGGGATACTTATTTTTTCTGTTATCATCTGCCTAAACTCTTCGCGTGATACCTTTTTGTCCTCAGCTGCTTTCCAACCCCCACCTGTCATTACTAAACTTTGAGGATTTAGCTTAAAGCTCTGTTTTAGATCTCGTAAAAACTCATAAAGAAAAGCAGGAATTCCAAAAATTCTTACTGGCTTTCCTTCTTTTTCAAATTCACACAGCGTTAAGAGCGTTTTTTCTTTTAAGAATGCCCATTGGGCATGTTTATCTTGTTGAACTGTATAAAAAGATCTTGCAATAGGAGCAAAGCGTTGCTGATTTTTATCAGAAAAAGCCACTCCAAGATCTTTTGCACTATCTGGATCATACACAAACATTAGATAATTTGTTAACTCGCTAGAGATAAGACCTTCCTGCTCCCAAAGAACATCTAACATTTTTTGAGCACGAGCCAAACTCTCATGGTCCATCCATATTTGAGTCTTTTGCCCCCGTGTTCCAGAAGATGTCAGCCTTAAAGCTAAGCGCTCTTCTGGTAATGACAAGAATAAAAAAGACTTCATGGCACTTACACCAAGCCATGGAATACGCGCTATGTCTGCTTCTGTTTGAATCGAATCCGGATCAAATCTTTTCTTATGATATAGCGCTTTGATCTCAGGACAAAAACTGGCATGAAATACAGCCATAGTTTTGCAAGCTGTAACAAACTGTTTTGTTTTATCTTCATCCCAATGTAAAGGAGCTTTGACTGAAGAAATCAGGTCAACACTTGAAAAATCAATATAAGAGTCTAATTTGTTCATGAGAAACCATGCCTTTCATAATCCGCTTTGACTTTTTCTAGAAGTCTTTTAGAATTGTCTGAATAGACTTTGATTTCATCAAAATCTATTTTTGCAGGTGCTATCGATTGAAAACGAAACCCAAGCTCATCTCGATAGTGATAAGGCACAAATCCTGAGACAAAAAAACCATTCATTCTGAGATATTCAGACAGTTGCCCAAGTCCAGGAGACATGACTGGAATATCAATTGCCACATATTTATATCCATCACGCTTAAGCGAATTCCACTCACCAACGATTTGATCTAAAGCACGGCAGCCTGGTTTTTTGAAATCAAAAATCACGGACGATTGCGTAGGCTGGAGTGTAACCGCATACTCCCCCTGTAATGCAAGCACATCAAAACGTGATGCCGGCGCCCAGGCCACACCTAGTGGATCAAGCAAAAACTGAAACATCTCTCCTAAACTTTCAGGTAAGACAATGGTGGTTTTGCCAAAAGGATTTGCCACACATGCATGAACCCCTAAAATTAATGAATATCTATCTGTATACCAAGGGTCTTCTCCAATGCCTAAAATTTTGAGTTTGGCTTGAGTTTTTTTTACCTGGCAACCCAAAAATAGCGCCATGTCACACATGCCAAATTTTGAAACCATCCGCTGGCTATAATCATGATTAGTTACAAAATCAAAGACACAATAATTCATCTGAATTTGAGAAACCAAATTCATAATTTCAGTAAAAATCATTTGAAATATACCATGAGACTTGACTTTAGGATCAACTACGCCAAGTCCAGCTTCATAGATAGGCGGATTTATATTTTGGCGAACTAATCCAACATGCCCTACAAACTCGCCCTGTGCACTCACCGCTACTAGGGATATCAAATCACCATTAGTGATTTTTTCTTTTATTTTTTCTGGGTAGTACACCCACTCATGTATGTAGTCATACCCATAAACCGAATGAAAAAGCAAACTACACATTTCTACTTCCGAAACTAGCAACTTTCGAACAGTAAAATTTTCTTCAATTTTTATCAAAGTAGTTTCGCCAGATTCTACTTTCAATTGCATATTAATTGGTACTTTAATTAATATTTCTTGTCCTTCTCTACCAAGATTTCTAAATTCAAGATTAACTTTCTTAGGCAGCAATGTCTCTTGTAACACCTGTTTTTCTATCAAAAGAGGTACTCCATGATTTTTGATGCAAATATTGTAGTGGGTTTCAGAAAAAGAAGTCTTGACACTGAAGTGATCTTCGAATCTACATTTTTTTGTTTGCCCCCTGACTAACTCTAAAACACTAGCAAGTGTCCGTTTAAGCGCTACTCCCTCTGCTTTCTGCAAGTTCGCTACTCCCTCTGCTTTCTGCAAGTTCATAGATGACAATGACTCAAATAAAAAATTGGTAGCCGGCTCTACTGAATAACTCCAAGATGGCAACACCAGCTCTGTCTTGTGTAAAGCTTGTTCCATATTCATAAGGCATCCATAATGCGAATAAGTTTACCTGTTCTTTGATTTCTGGGCAGTGTGCCAAGCATTAGGCACTGTACCTCGGGTAGCCACGTCGTACCTTTTTCCACAAAACTTTTTAGACTTGGCCTATCTTCTAAAAGCGCTTTTAATAAATTCAGCTCTAAAACACTTCTTATACTCAATGGTGCATCTGTTTCGACTTTTATAATAAGCAAGTCCTTGCCTTCTTTTCTTTTCTTTTCCATTTGTATAGTGCCAGATAGCTCAGGAATTTTAGCCACTAACTTTTGGATAGAGGCATAATCGATAGAATCATAACCAATTCGTAAAACATCATCACCACGCCCAAGTAATTTGAACAAAGGCGTTGTTCTGCCACAAGTACATTTTTTATCCAACCAATACGCCAGATCCCCTACCCGGTAACGAATCACTGGCGTAAGCCTTCTTAAAAAAGGAGTAACATAAATCATCCCAGCCTGATTAGGTAAACAATGTTCTTCTGTTTCTTCATTGACAATTTCAATCCATGTTTGATCGTCGTGCGCATGAAATACCTGGTCCTTACATTTTAGGCATTGATATCCAATATACCAGGTGTCTACAGTGCCATACCCTGGTGCAGCAATAATTTCAGTGCCAAATTTTTTCTTAATTTCGGCTTTATCTGCTTCATAAAGGTGTTCTCCACCATAAAAAACTTTATTAATCGAAATATCCTCTAGCTCTTTTTGTGCAATATGTCTTAAGGCATTAAGCAGCACACTGCTAATCCCAGTTAGAACATTTACATTAAAATATTTAATTATTGTATAAATAAACTCTGGTGCTGTAGCATTTGAAAGTGGAAAATTCACGCACCCATAACGACTAAGCATCTGATGAATATGCAAAAACGTCATATACAACCCACCAACCGCAAAAAGATTTCCAACACGATCTTGTGGGGTCAAACCTAGCGCGTAAAAACCTCGGGCATTTGGTAAATCTAGATTTTCGAGTTCTTCTGTAGAAAACAAAGACGTTTTTGGCATTCCAGTAGTGCCACCACTTTGAAAGACATTGTAGTTTGTGCATTTTTCAGCTAACAACCGTTTAGATATTGGGGTCAAAAGTTCTCTTAGATCTTTTGACCCCATCACTGGGATATCTTTTAATGGGTGTACTGCTTTTGACGAAAAGCCATGTAGTCGATTTGTGTACCATTGCACTTTTGCTCTTGATGTTTCTATATATTCTACAAGACGAGCCAGTTTGATTTCTTCTCGATTCGAATCAGACTCACTTTCCCAAAGATCATAATAAAAACCGCCATGGTTTTTTTCAAACAAAGTTGTCCCCATAATATCCCCTCGGCCCCTAACATCCTTTCTATTTTTCTAATAATTCTAAAATTTTCATACTCCCCAGGGCATTGTCTTCAATAGCATTTTCAATAACTGGCAATATGTTTTCATCGGTTTCGCTTACTCCTCTGCCATCATTAGGACCGATATGTTCTGGCAAGAAGGTTTGCATGAGATGCGAAAAATAATTTGCAAATGTAAAATTTTCACCCGAAACATCGAGACTATCCATGTGAAACCTGTCATGTTCATTTTCTATAAGAGACATAAAATATTTTGCTGCAAGATCATAGTTTGCTTTTTCCAGATCATTTGTTTTTGAATCCAGAAGATAAACCGGTTTGCGGTCCAAAAATGAGCTAATTAAACCTCGATCCGTAGGATTAAAATTGAAATCAATTATTTGATCTCCTTTTTCATCTTTTGGATTGGTTT
>JACQAU010000179.1 GCA_016194835.1 Deltaproteobacteria bacterium | reverse complement strand
TATGCCAGAAACGCTGGATATGAAGAGCCAGTACGGTTTAGAGCTGCGATTCGCAATTTTGAAGATGCTGTCCGAGGCAACCCACTTGAGCCTTATTACGAATATAATCGCTTAAAATACTATGGTAAGATACTGAATCCAAATGAATTACAGAAAATATTGCCATTTTATGAAAAGACGATCGAAAAAGATCCAAAAGATCCGAAATTGCGTTATTTGGCGGGCAAAGAATTGTTGACAGCCAATACAGCGCGGAATCCTGTGGTAGAGGCGGAAGCCAAGAAAATGTTAATGGCTTGCTTGGCGCTTGATCGTTCTTACACAGTGCAGGTTTATAAGGTCTTATGGGACTACAAAAAGAACCTAAAGGCTCTTGAAGATTTTTCTAAAGAAACAGTGTTTGGATATGAGGGGTTGATCCTTTTTCTTGAAAAAATGGACCTTTGGCAATACCATCGAGACATTTTGTTAAGAAGCTTAAAAATTGACCATTATACTCAGAGTTGGGATCCGGCTTCGGTGATTGGAAAAAAAATGGTGGAAGAAAAAGTATATACTTTAAGTGATTTTAGATCTATTTCGGGGAAAAGAAATGTGTCGCATGAAAAGTTATACACGGATGGAGAAATTGGGAAAGAGGTGGAGATACCTACCGGAGAAAGTCTTTTGGTGCTGAAGGTTAGAAGTAACCGAGTGGAAAGGTCCTATGGCTATCTTTTAATAAGACTCGATCACCGAGTTGTCAATTCTCTGTATATTAATAGTGAGGACTTTGGAGAATATACGACGAGGTTGAAAACAGAAAAAAAGAAGCATTTTTTGACGATTGAATTTGTGAATAACAAGAAGTTACCCGGACAAGATCGCGATGTGTGGATCCGAGAGATCCGATTACGGAGTGTGATATGAGGAAGTTAACAAAGGCGGTATCCCTTTTAACGATCGTCAGCGTTGTGGAATTAGTGCTGCGCTTTGCACGTACTAAATTTATAGCGATATTTCTTGGTAGAGTAGGAACCGGGTTTTTAGCTCAGCTGACACTTTTCTTTGAGACCCTTCGATTATTTACCAGCTTGGGAACTCGTCGGGCCGTGATGAAGCAAATTGCAGAAGTTAAAAAAGAAGGAATTAACAGTCCGCGTTATCGTGAGCTGATCAACTCATCATTTTTTACGGTCTTACTCCTATCAGGTATTCTTGTTTTTCTTGTCACATTTCTCTCACCTATTATTTCCTGGATGTTATTCAGTGACAGGAGCTATTACCCCTATGTGGTTGTGGTCGCCTTGATTGTTCCTGTAGCCTCTCTGTCGGCACTGGTTGCTTCTATTTTAAAAGGCAATTTAGAATTTACCTTGTTTTCCAGGTGTACGATCGCCGGTTATCTTCTCGTGATTATTTTTATCCCTTTCTCGCTTTATTTCTTCAGGTACTGGGGAGCTTTGTTTATTCAGCTTATTTTTTTTCTATTTCCGCTTATGGGTTATTTATGGGCAAATACCAAAAATCCGTTCCTAGTTTTTTCAAAAAGCATTAACTTTTCAGCGATTAAAGAGCAATTTTTGGATGGGACGAACTATATTTATTCTGCGTTTTTATCCAATCTACCTAAATTGGTCCTCGCCAGTTGGATTACGAAAAAAATGGGTTTAGCGGAGACAGGTATTTATCAACTGGCTATGACCGTGACGGCTGTTTACCTCCTTATTCCAAGCCAGGCCGTTACGGGGTATATGCTACCTTTAGTAGCTTCGGAAACGACTCATGAAAAAGTCACCCTTGCTATTAATGACACGGCGAGATTTTTAATTTTTATTTTGACTCCGGTTATTGTGTCTTTAATGGCCTGGCCAGAATTATTTATTAATGTTTTTTATAGTGCGGCGTTCTTGCCAGCAGCTGCCGTATTGATTATCCAGCTGATAGGGGCTTTTTTTGAGATCATCTCTGAACCTTTTGGTTCAAGCTTAGTTGCCAAAGGCAATTTAAAGCCACTTTATCTGGTTTCAACTGTTCATGCTGCTCTTTATACTTTTTTATCTTTTGTCTTATTCAATCAGTGGAAACTATTAGGGGTGGCCGCTGCCTTTTCTATAGCTAGTTTTGTCACGCTAATGATGGAGTACACGATGGTCAAACGGTATTTTGATTTTCAATTCAGTCCTAAAAATAAAAAGCTTGTTGCTATTTCAAGTCTTTGGATTTTGCTTGCGCTGTGGGTGGGACTTGTGCATGAAGGCCTCATTCTTAGGGTGGGGGCTTTGTTACTAATGGCCCCCTGGTTTTATCTTAGCTCAAAAAACCATGAGAGAAAATTCCTTTGGGGCAAGGTAAAAAGTATTTTTATTACTTACGAGGAAACTAACCCTTGATTCATTCTAGGATCAAAAATCCAGCGGTTATTTTATTAGGTTTTTTGTTATTAGCGCCCTGTATTTTGTTTGGTTTCGACGTGATTAATGTGATGTATTTTACCGTGTCTATGATTCTGGCGGTTTACTTTTGTCTCCTCCTTGTAAATTTTGAGATAGGGTTCCTAACGTTAATTTTTATGAGGAGTAGCCTGGACTATGCCAAGGTGACGACAGAAAACTCGGCGATCAACGTTGCAGCGATGGCGAGCATCATCCTTATTTTGTTTGGTTTTTTTTATATTATCTACCATAAAGTTAATATATGGCGTTACGAAGAAACAACGCCTTTTCTTATTTTTTTGGGCGTGTGCGGTGCCTCTATTTTTTTCTCTTCGAATTATCTACAGAGCGTCGCAGATTGGCTTCGGTTACTCAGCGTTTTTTTTGTCTACCTCTTAGCGCGCAATATTTACATTTCAGAAAAGAAGATAAAAATAGCCCTGGTAGTCATTTTTTTGTCCACTTTAATTCCTGTGTTGGTCGCCTATTATGAGTTCTTTGCAGGAAGTACCTCGCTCGGCAGACTGAGGGGTACTTTTAATCACCCCAATGCTTTTGCCACATACTTACTTCTCATTTTAGTGTTCTCTCTAACCCAGATCATGGAGAGAAAGTCATTTATCTCCCGCAAGATGTTGATTTTGGCCTTCTTGCTGACGTTTTTTGTATTTGTGATGACGTTGTCGATTGGCGCATGGATTGTTTTTGCTTGTACCGTAGGACTCATGGGTTTGTTGCGCTATCGCCGGTTGTTAGGATTTATGCCAATTTTTCTTATTTTTGTAGTTTTATTAGTACCCGCTGTAAAGAGCCGAATCTTTGATATGCTGGACCCATCACTTATGAGAGGTCATTCCTCCTGGGAGTGGAGGCTCAAAGCCTGGAAAGATATCTTTTACTTGGTGCAACAACGACCTTTTTTTGGACACGGTCTTTCGATGGTGGAATTGAAATTAGGGTATTTAGCCCACAATGATTATTTAAGGCTTCTAGCAGAAGTGGGAATATTGGGACTTTTAGCTTATCTTAATCTGG
>JACQAU010000173.1 GCA_016194835.1 Deltaproteobacteria bacterium | reverse complement strand
TTTGGGCTTTATTGATAATCATAAAGCAGAAGCCAACACAATTGGCATGGAGAGAATGCCGAGCGGCTGAAGGCACTCCCTTGCTAAGGGAGCAGAGGGTAAAACCTCTCGTGAGTTCAAATCTCACTCTCTCCGCCAAAATAAAGAAGATTTGAAACGAGCAAGCCGGCTTCCTGTGGAAGCTGAGCGAGCCTGAAGCGAGCGAAAGGCTTGCGAGGAGAGGCTACGCAACGAAGGAGCCGGAGGCGACTGAGTGTAGTAGCCAAATCTCACTCTCTCCGCCATTGCAATGAAATCGTACTCTTCCGACTATTCCCCAAAACGGCTTTTATGAGTTACTTCCGCCGTCCGGAAGTCACTCTTCTCTCACACAGTATTTTAATTTCGTAGAACAAGGTCGAGAGTGAATATAATCTTCCAAAGCTTTGACCTGATGAAGCAGGTTATCTCGTTGAGCAAAAAAAGACATGCCAGAATGTTCGTACATCAAAAAAACCGCGTCATCGTAAGTTAAATTTTGATATTTCATTTGATAATATGCGGATAACCGACCTGTCATTTCAATCCCTTCTTTGTCACGAAAGAGTATTTTTCTTCCCCTCTTTTTAGCATCTGTAATCCATTGATCAAATCGATCTAAGAATTTTTTACTGAGTGGTGTTTCAACATCTTGTTTTTGATTATAGACAACACTGAGCTTGGGACATTCTTTTTTACAGGAAAGCTCAGTGTCCACCGCACTCTGATCTAAAACCATAACTTCTCTGATGTCTAGATTGTCATAAAGGGTTTTGACTCCTCTGCTCGTATTTTGCTTCAGCGGTAATTGTTAGATGAGGGTTCCCAACATCCTGGCCCTTAAGGCAATCTCGCACATTGACAGAACAAGGACGCCCATGAATATAATCATCCATGGCTTGTAACTGTCGATAAAGGACATTCCATTTTACCTCTGGCCAAAAACCGTCCAATCTTGGCACTGGGGCCCAGAAATAACAGGCATATTGAGTCATGAGTGCTGAGGCATCTTCGTAAGTGAGGTGCTGGTATTTCATCTGGTAATAACCTGCTAGGCGGCCTGTACGATGACAGCCATGACTGCATCTAAAGCCTATTTTTTTGCCTTTGATACGAGCTTCCCTAACCCATATGTCAAATTGTTTTAAAAAATCAACGCTGGGAGAAATACCAATGCTTTGTTCTTCGTCATATATAATTTTAAGGCCCGAGCATTTTGTTTCTACATCACAGGCATTTCCACTTAGAACCATGACTTCTTGAATTCCATGATTAGAATAATAAGCAAAAATAGAACCCGGCGAACCCAACAGACTTTTCTCTGATGTGGGTTTTCCATAGCGATAGAGTGCAAATCCATTGGGCAATTCCTCAATCACATGAAAATTATTTTCAGCAAAACAGATGGGACTTAATAAAAAAAATAAATTAAATAAATAATATTTCATATTCTTGCTCCACATATCATGTACAAAGGAGTAGTATATCTAACTCTATGCGTCAAATTAGTCTATACGCACTCTTTCTTCTCTTGGTCTCACGGGATCGTCCTGTGGCCGTTACTACTCAATATCCGGCTATTACAGGAATGGATACTGTGCGCCCTTTTTCATCCAATTGCTCGCATTGTTTTTTTGTATTGCTAAGAATAGCCGCAATAGGACACTGTAGCAATTTTCCCTTTGAATCATCAGCCTGCATATTCATGCCCGTATCTAATTTTATGAGGAATTGACTTTCCGCGAGTGCTATCTCACCTCTTCGGTGTAGAGCATCCGGATCGTGTCCCATAACTAATCCCGTTAATTTGAGTTGGTCTAAAATAGATTTCGTGTGTTCGCGTTTAGACTTTTCGTCCCACCAATTATGTGCTTCTAAGAAAGAAGAGAGAGGTAAGTTCTTATCCACTAAAATTTCGTAATTTTTGTTTACCCAAGCATTTGTGATTTTACTCAAATAAGCTCCGACACTTTTGTCATTAACATCCATGTAACCAGAATGCGCAAAAAGCCAACCCCCGATTTTTGCCCCAATCGGAAATGTTTTCAGATCATCACCAAACTCACTTTCAAATAATTTTTTTGCGATTATTTTTATTGCAGCCTTTGTCTCAGAATGATCCTCTAAGTCTTTTGGCGTAATGCCATATACGTGATGAACATGTTTTATCAAGCTTTCTAAGTCTGGGCCTTTTTTAAAATTTTTTTCAGGATCGGCTAAAAATTCGGCTTCATGATTTCCCAAAAGTACAATGATTTTGTCTCTTCTGAGTGCTGCCTGTTTTTGAAGTTTTTTAATCAAAAGAATTACTCCAATAGGATCATAATCTTTGTAATTTTCTTTTCCAATATAATCACCAACTAAAATAAGTATGGTTTTTTTAAGTGCATTTTTATTTCCAACCCAATCATATCCTATATCAGAGCTGTCTTTTTCAATGAGATTCGCATTTTCTAATAAAGTGGTAAATCTTTCAAAAGTCCCATGGATATCGCTCATTGCATAAAGTGTGTCGTATTGTTCTAACTCCTGTTCGCTCAAAGAAGTCCATGCAGGCTCCTTGAAGTCAAAATTATTGCCCGCGTGTAAAGAAGAAAAAATCCAAACAAAACTTATCAAAACAACAAAACTAAATAGCCAATAACGAATTTTCATAAACGCATATGGAATATAAAATTTATTCCGTTTTGTCTATTTATTTTTAAATCTTGGCTCAGTATAACACGGTTTGTCGTGGTGCGATTTGCCCCCAGTTTGCAATAGTGGTTGCAAAAAATCAATATGATAAAAAAATATTTTTCCTTTGCTTTCTCGCTTCTAGAGCTGATTACCAGAAATTTTTATCAGTTGGCATGTTCATTGCTTTTAAAAACATTAAGTATTTTAACCTTAATTAATTACCTAAAGGAGGTATAACAAAATGAAAAAAAATATAATTGTATTACTTAGTGTTTTAATGTGCTCATATGCGTATTCTTTTGCTAGACAAGAACTAGAAGATGATTTTATGGATATGCAAGGAGATGAAGCATTGGCTCCACCCGCTCCCATAATTATACCCTTTTGCTTACGTGCTGACTTAATAGTGAAAGCACTGCCAAATCCAAACTGGGATGATACTAATCGACAATCGGTGATCCAAGTGGTCATTAAAAACATTGGCACTGTTTCGACTGTTTTACCTTTCCAAGTCCGACTAATTGCAGATGGGGTAGTTTATAATCAAAATACACTTCCACTTGCAGCCGGCATGTCAAGAACATTGATATTTAGACTACCATATTGGATCTACAATCCAGACGCTAATTATACTGCTATTGTGGATTCGATTTTCCAAATTAAAGAATGTAACGAGCAAAACAATTCAAAATCATTTTTTGGAATTGGTTAATAGCATTTACTTACATCAAGGTGAGGGGGAAATCCCCTTTCCTTGATGTCTCACTGATGATGGTGAGTAACCGCCTCTACCAACCTCGGATCACCAATTGCTACAAGATTATGTGTAGATAAAAATTTCTGAACTACTAAACCAAAAATACCTAAAAAACCCAATAAAATACCTATTTCGATCAAACCAAAAACTGGGCCATCTGGTGCATACTGTGGTTGGATAATCCAATAAAAATCAATCCACTGTGCAACTAACATATAAATACCAATATTAAATAATAATTTTTCATTCCGTTTTGCACCCCTTGGTAAAAGAATAAAAAATGGAATAATAAACTTTCCAATTAACAGAAATAACGAAACATAAATCCAGCCACCATGCATGCGATTGAGGAAATAAGAAGTTTCTTCGGGTAAATTTGCGTACCAAATTAACATAAATTGGCAAAATGCAATATAAGCCCAAAATACAATAAATGCGAACATGAACTTTCCTAGATCATGTAGATGGTTTTCATTTACAATTCCTTCTAGATATCCTTGGCGTTTTAATAAAACCGTCAACACGCAAGTTAAAGCTAAATTTGAATAAAAAAGACCAGCAAAACAATAAACTCCGAAAATCGTGCTAAACCAATGAGGATCCAGGCTCATCAATTGATCAAAACTAACCATCGTGTAAGTTAGGGCAAATAAAATAATAAATATAGGCGACAAAACACGATTTTTCTTTGTCCAAGCTAAACTTCCATCCTTATCTTGCTTAAGCGAGTTTCCAATCATTTTTATTGCAAAAAAAACCCAAAGCCCAATGGCAAGCAAATTTCTAAGGATAAAAAAATTTATATTTAAATATCCAGATTTTCCAGCCAATACTATATCTCCCTTATAACTCCAAGGGTAAAGGTAATGAATTCCAAACAATAAAATTAAAAATGTAATTAACGAAATCGGCAAAAACGATGTCAATGCTTCACTAATGCGCCTTACAGGAGCGCTCCACATGGCTTGGGTTAACCACTGTAAAGCAGCAAAAAAAAGTCCCCCTAAAGCTAAAGTCAAAAAATAAAAATGATTATGTAAGAAACTAAACCACATTCTTTTTGGATCTAAAAATAACCCCACCATAAACGTCACTACACCAATGAGTGAGAACACTAAAAACATCGTCTTTACAGATGGCGCAGCAATTAACGACCCTGGATTTTTTACCTGTCTTACTTCAGCGGTTAACATATTTGATCCTCGCTAAATCCTCGGGTGTTGGATGTTTTGCTCGCTGTAAAGCCCGTATATAATGAATAATGGCCCATCTGTCTTGTGTATCAATTTGTGTAGCATAACTTGGCATTAAATTTTGCCCCGCACTAATGACATGATAAATTCGGCCATCAGGCCAAGTGCGCACTTTGTCAGATTGCAATGACGGTGGTCTTGGAAATTTTGGCACAATATATCCATCCCCTTCTCCAAACTTTCCATGGCAAACAATACAAAAAGTATTAAAAAGCACTTGTCCCCTTAAAAAGACATCTTCTGTCCTTGCTAGTAAATTTGTTAACTCCTTTCCAGCAAGTTCAGCACCTTTGATTGGATCTTTAGCATATGCATAAGGCGTAAAATTTCTTGGCACTGTTCCCAAAGGAGGCTCTCTCATTGCACCTTCTTTTTGTGCTTTAAAGGCTGGACTGTAAACCATATCTGGCATGTAAATAAAATCAGGTTTTTCATGTTTAAAAAAAGAACATCCCAATGTCATTCCAAACGCTATTAATGTCACAAGTACCACTGGACGAGTCATAAACTAAAACCCCATCCTTCTTCATAAACTTCACGTACTTCTTTAGCGCCCACTGATTGTAAAAACTCCTTAGTTTTTTTTAAATTATCTTTTACATCTAAGTTTGTGGCTAAGTTTGGTGTCTCAATCATTAGCGCAAACCGATCTCGTGTAATAGACAAATCAAATGCTTTCTTTTTTAGATTTGGCAATCCACAAAAGATAAATAAAGCTGCTGCGGTCGACAGTCCTCCTAATAAAATAGTGACCTCAAACATAATAGGCACAAACGCAGGCCATGAATTATATGGCTTACCACCAATATTTAGCGCCCAATCAATTGCTGAAGTCCAATACTGATACAAAAAAGCCAACACACAGCCAACTAAACCAAAAACAAAAGTCACATAAGGGATTGGCGAACGTTTTAGTCCGGCAGCAACTTCTAGCCCATGCACTGGATAAGGCGTGAAAGCATCAAAGTGTTTAAATCCAAATTCTCTAGCTTTTTTAGTTGCCATAATTAGAGCGCGTGGTTCATCGAAAATACCAACTACTCCTGAAAGTTTTTTAGAATTGGCATTATTTTGAGCCATTAGTATGAACCTCCTTGCGTATTTCTTCTGTAGGCATTATTGCTTTTATCTCTGCCATTGCAATTACTGGTAAAAATCGACAAAAAAGTAAAAACCACATTAAAAACCACCCAAAGCTACCAAACGTAATTCCCCAATCATACCAAGTTGGAACATAATATGCCCAACTAGAAGGCACAAAATCTCTGTGTAATGAAGTTACCGTAATGACAAATCTTTCAAACCACATCCCTATATTTACGAAAAGCGCAACAACAAACATTACTGGAATACTTGTGCGAGCTTTTTTGAACCAGAAGATTTGAGGTATTAAAACATTACAGCTAGCCATAGTCCAATATGCCCACCAGTAAGGGCCAAAAGCTCTGTTGACAAATGCGTAAGCTTCGAAAGGATTGCCACTATACCAGGCAATAAAGAATTCGCACGCATAGGCATAGCCCACCATCATACCAGTTGCCATTATGATTTTATTCATTTTTTCTAGGTGATTTATGGTGATATACGATTGCAAATTAAACATTTCTCGTGCAATTATCAAAAGCGTAACCACCATGGCGAATCCAGAAAAAATCGCTCCAGCCACAAAATATGGTGGAAATATAGTTGTGTGCCAGCCTGGTAAATTAGCAACAGCAAAATCAAAAGACACTACGGAGTGCACTGAAAGAACCAGGGGAGTCGAAAGTCCGGCTAAAATCATGTAGGCGATTTCATAATGGGACCAATGCTTATTTGATCCTCTCCATCCCAACGATAAGACCGTATAAATAAATTTTCTGATACCATTCTTTGCTCTATCCCGTATTGAAGCTAAATCAGGGATCATTCCAATGTACCAAAATATAAGTGAAATGGTAAAATAAGTTCCTACTGCAAACACATCCCAAAGCAAAGGAGATCTAAAATTTACCCAAAGTCCCCGTTGGTTTGGATAAGGGATGAGCCAAAAAATAGCGTACCAGGGTCTTCCTGTATGAATAACAGGAAAAATCAAAGCTGTCATAACAGCAAAAATTGTCATGGCTTCTGCCGATCGATTAATTGCAGTTCTCCATTTTTGACGGAACAAAAATAAAATAGCAGAAATTAGTGTACCGGCGTGCCCGATGCCAATCCAAAATACGAAATTAACAATAAAAACACCCCAGCCATTGGGCTGGTTCAAACCTAAAACTCCTAGCCCATCTCGAAACATAATGCTTGCCAACGTAGCGCCCAATAAAAAAGCGCTTGTAGCAGCTAAGAAACAAAACCACCATTTGAAAGTTGGAAATCTCTCCGTATGAACAGATACTTCATTATTTACGTCAGAAAATGTTTTATTATTTTGAATCAAAATTTCTGGTTGATAAACAGTATTTACTTGCATAATTTTTAGCCGTGTTTAATTTCTTTATTTCTTACTTTTGTTAAATAAGAAATAGATGGTTTTGTGTTTACTTCTTCTAGAACTCGAAAGGCTCTTAAGTCTCCTTTTAATTTAGAAACTGCACTGTGCGGGTCATTCATGTCTCCAAAAACAATTGCTTGCGTGGGGCAAGTTTGCTGGCAAGCTGTTTGGATGTCCCCGTCTTTAATATTTGTATTTAAGTCTTTAGCGCTTTCTTTGGCTTCTCTGATTCTCTGTGTACAGAATGTACATTTTTCCATAACTCCGCGTGTTCTTACGGTCACATCAGGGTTCCAAGCTAAGTTCATGGTTTCTTCATGACTTTTC
>JACQAU010000172.1 GCA_016194835.1 Deltaproteobacteria bacterium | reverse complement strand
TATTATTGAATCTGGCCTGGATTTACCAAGCGCAAATACCATTATCATTAATCGTGCAGATACTTTCGGGCTTGCCCAGCTTTATCAAATTAGGGGCCGCGTAGGGCGTAGCCAATTCCGGGCTTTTGCCTACCTTTTATTACCAAAAGAAGGCTCGGTTACAGAAGAAGCAAAAAAGAGGTTGGAGATCATACAAAGATTTATAGAACTCGGAAGTGGCTTTAGTGTGGCTTCACATGATTTAGAAATTAGAGGTGGAGGTGATATTTTGGGGCCAGAACAATCCGGAAATGTTGCTGCCGTAGGATTAGATTTATACACCGAACTTTTAGAAGAAGCCGTTCGTGAAATCGAGGGAAAACCCACACCTATAGAAACATTGGACCCAGAAATTAAAGTTCCATTTCCTGCTTACCTGAGTGACGAGTACGTTCCAGACATACACCAGAGATTGGCTCTTTATAGGAGGCTGTCTTCTGCGGCTGATGCTGATGAGGTCGAAAAACTAGAGGAAGAACTCAAAGACCGCTTTGGAGCGCTTCCTGAAGAGGCCCAAAATTTACTTTGGATTATTTATTTAAAAGTTTTATTAAAATACATGGGAATTGCTGTCTTGGTGGTTGGTAAAGAAAGGGTTTCTCTAACACCCGCCAAACAAAACATAATTAATCCTAAAAAAATCATTTCTCTCTTGTCTCAACGGCCTTCTAAATATCAGATGACTCCTGGTGCTTCAAAGTTAGTTATGAAAGCTTCTTTTGCGGCATTAAAGGATCTTTACTTCTCTTTGGAGGGCTTGTTTAAGGAAATTACGTAAAATACTTATTCCTTTGACACACCAGACATCAATTGTGCTAGTACATTGAAACATTGATTTCTTATGAAGTTTAGTTGAGATATTTTTAAAATAATTTTATTCGCTCAGGCGCGGCATCCTGCCTCTGTGGCCCCCTTGGCCATCCATGGCCGGGTCGCATCCAGCTCCCCCAAGGCCTTCGCTCACAAAATTATTTTAAAAATATCAGAGCTGGCTTTAAATAAATTAATGTTACAAACCACCAGATCTCGTCTGATGTGTCAAAGGAATAAGTATTTTACGTGATTAGCGCTCTGGCACATTAATTTATTTCATGTTAACGTGTGGTTATTATGTGGAAATATTTAAGTTTTATCATATGTTTTTGTTTTATGTTTTTTGGAACACCAGTCCTTAATGCCTCTCAAACCATAATTGCACGCGTCAATAAAACCACTCTTACACTAGATGAGCTTAATAAAAAATTTAAGGAAAGCTTAAAATACTATCAATTTAAGGCCCCAACAAAAGAAACCCTTTTAGACGACCTAGTAAAAAGAGAACTGGGCATTCAAGAAGCTAAACGGCTGAACCTTGATAAAGACCCAGACATAATAGACCGTATAAACACCGTCCTATATCACGCTTTGATAGAAAAACAATTGACCGCAGAGTTTGAAAAAATCCAAATAACCGACGAAGAAGCAAAAGCATTTTATACAATAAATCCAGAAATACGCACCAGTCATATTTTTGTTGCGTTGCCCCCTAGTGCCTCTCAAGAAGAAATTAAAAAGGCGAAAACTAAAATTCAAGCAATTTATGACGACCATCTAAAAGACGGAAAAATGAGCTTCTCAGAAGTTGCACAGAGATACTCTGAAGGAATTGCTGCGCCACAGGGCGGAGACATTGACTATCAAACACGCGATCGCTTAGATCCCGTATACTATGAGGCCGCGCTAAAACTAAAAGTTCCTGGCAAAATCAGTCCAATAATTAAAACACAGTTTGGGCTTCATATAATCAAGCTAACGTCAATTAAACCGTGGGAAGACACGGATAAAATTCAAATAAAGCGGATTCTTTTTGACGAAAAGCGCTCAAAAATTTTCGAAAAATACATGTCTGAACTTAAAACTAAAGCAAATATTGTTGTACATCAAGAACTCATCAAGTAAACACTATATCATGACAAAACTACTTGTTTTGATTTTTCCTGTGTTTTTTTCTTTTTCTACAGGTGCTGCCACGCCACCTGTATTGTTTAACAAACTAGAAGCTGCTGTAAATAAAACTGCTATCTTATATTCTGATGTTTTGCTTTTTAAAAAAACCCTTCCGTTGCGCACACAGCTAGATCCGCTATTTAACGGAACCCCGTTGGCCGCCAAAGGAGCCCAGGCAGGCAACGAAGAAATAATAGATTTTTTGATCAATGAAAAAATTATATTGCAGCAGTTCCTAGTTGCTGATCAAGAAACAGAACAAGCGATTACTGCAATACAAACAGAAAATAAAATCGACCGCGTTAAATTAAAAAAAGCCCTCACCGATCAGGGCTTTTCTTTTGATGATTATTTTGAATTAATTCGTATTAGTGTTTCAAAACGAAACCTTATTGATCGAGACATTAGAACAAAAGTTAATATTTCTGATGAAGATGTCAAAAACTATTACTACAACTACTATGCCAAGGGTACCAATATCCCTTTTGTCTATAATGTAAAAATTATTACTGCAACCAAGGAGAACTATAAGACTCTACTTGCTACTAAAGATGTAATTTATAGAGCGAAGAAAAAAATCTCAGACGGAGAAGCGTTCGAAGAAGTATCAAAACAATTAAGCGACCACCCAACCGCTAGCACCGGGGGGGATTTAGGAGAACTAACAGAAGATCAAATGTCACCTCAAATCAGAGAACATCTAAAGAAAATGAAATTAGGAGAAGTTAGTGACGTGCTTGGCAATTACCAATCTGGTTTTTTTATGCTTAAGCTTTCTGCAGTGAAAACCAGCGATCAAGAGAAGTTTTTGAAAATTCAAGAAGAAATCAGGAATCATTTGTTAACAATAGAGTTCCAGAGACAAATTATGCTCTGGCAGGATCGAGAAAGACAAAAAGCGTTTATTTATAAGGCAAAGCAAAAATGATAACCACCATTAAACCATGTGATATGTTTTGAGAGGTAAAATGCAATGGAACTTAATATTAATCCCGCTGTCTTTAGGGAATATGACATTCGTGGCATTGCCGGAAAAGACCTAACCCCAGCTTTTGCTCGTGCACTTGGCCTATCCTATGCAAAATATCTTTCCACACATGCAACCCCCAAAAAAATATCCCGTCGTTTTACGGTTTCTCTTGGTTGGGACTGTAGGCTCTCCAGCCATGATTATAAAACCGCTCTCACAGAGGGGTTAATCGCCGGAGGACTTGATGTTATTACTCTTGGTGTTTGCCCAACGCCTTTAGTTTATTTTAGTTTATTTCATTTAGATGTAGATGGCGGCGTCATGATCACTGGTTCTCATAATCCAGCAGACTATAATGGCTTCAAAACCTGCGTTGGACATAGCACTCTTTTTGGTTCTCAAATTCAAGAACTAAAAAAAATTATGCAATCAAATCCTTCTACATCACCACAAAGCGGCAACCTAAC
>JACQAU010000171.1 GCA_016194835.1 Deltaproteobacteria bacterium | reverse complement strand
TGTTAATAGCCACAGGATTTCTTACTAGGACACTTATAATATTAAATAAAAGATCTCTTGTTTGAACGCCTTGCATTTTTTTATTTTGTGCAGAAAAATTACTTATCAAAGTAGCAGATCCAAGAGCGACCACTGTCATAATTGACACAGCCATTAATATTTCAACTATGGTAAAACCTTTTTGTTTTTTATAGGCTTTGGCTTTCATATAAATTACTAGTCCCTCGTGGGTATATTATAACATATGCGCATTAAAAAGTGTTAAGACGGTGGTTAATGGGTACAAACAGTGATTTACCGGATCTAGAATATGAAAAACGCTATGGCTTTCCCAGAAAAGTAATAGCTGGGATTGACGAAGTGGGGCGGGGATGCATTGCCGGCCCTGTAGTTGCTGCTGTGGCTTGTTTGCCTCCGGAAATTGATTTTAATCAAAATCCATGGATTAGAGAAGTTCGAGATAGTAAGCTTTTGACGCCACTTAAACGTGAAATGCTTTCATTACATTTGACACAGTGGCTTTTGGGATTTGCTATAGGTTTAGCCACAGTAAATGAAATCGATAACATTAATATTTTACAAGCTTCTTTTTTAGCAATGGAAAGAGCATTAGAGATATTGAGTAAAAAAATTTCTATAGATCAGGTTTTAGTGGATGGAAAATTTGTACCACAGCATTTAAAGGGTTTCTTTTTTCCGATCATCAAAGGTGATCAGAAATGTTTATCAATAGCATGTGCTTCTATTATTGCAAAAGTTTATCGGGATCATCTTATGGAGCAATTAGATGCTCAGTACCCGAATTATGGGCTTTCTAAACACAAAGGGTATCCAACACCAATGCACAAAGCAGCACTAAGAACACATGGCGTTAGCATAATTCATCGAAAATCTTTTGAACCAGTAAGGGTATTGTTATCTGTTTAGTAAAGTGAGTTCACCCCATCCTGTGCTTTGGTTCCATGGCAGGCTTAAGTAATATGCAGGGCCTTTGAGACCCGTGATAGGATCCGTGGCGCGCACTTCGTTTTCGTCCATTAGGGGCTTTAAAAAAATCCCGATGCTATTAATAAATGGAGCACCCTGAGAATGTGCTTCGCTCAGTAAGAAACTTGTGTTAGGAAAATCTCGTCTTACATAATAATCTTGCTCTATTGAAAAATTTCTGGTTGTTTTTTTTTCTTTTAGGTTTGTAAGCTGAAGTTTGAAACTTTTTACGCCTGGTAGCCATGGCCTTAGTTTGTAACTTTTTTCTGCAAAGCCTATTATAATAAAAAAAGTTTTTTTATTCAGAGTTCTCAGGTGAAATTTTAAGTTTTGAGGTAGTTCGATATCCTGATTTTGTTCTTTAAATTGTCTAATGAGTGTTTCTTTTAATTTTTCTGAAAATTTTAATGATAAAATCGGTATTTTAAATTTAAAATAATTATTTTTAGGTATTGTTAAAAATTTATTAATCTCATTGTTATTTTGGCCAGAAAAGCCCAAACGCCACAAAATTTTATTTATTTTTAATTTAACTGTGTTGTCTGTTGAGATTTTTAAAATTTCTCTAAAAAGCGTCACTAAATCTACATTTGAGTCTTCGTCTGCAAATTTTTCTTGCCACGTGGGGTGTTGTGTTAAAAAATCTCTAAATCCTGCGTTTTTTAAAGATTGCACAAGCGATATAAAATTATTTTTAAACTCTTCCCATAGATTTAGATCTAGTGCAGCCATCGTTATTACTGGGTAGTCTCCCTCAGCAGGAATAATAGAGCTTCCTGATGAGTAAGCTTTTACATACAGTTCCGGAAGCCTTGCCAGTGTTTCTTTGGTAGATAGAGTTTGATCTTTTAAAATTTTCAATAACTCGCTATATAGAATGCCATTATAAGGAGTTTCGCGTTGAGAAACTGCTACATAACGCGTAATTGTTCTTAGCTCGTCAATAGATTCCACGTTTCCTAAGATACAACTGTCTAAGAATAATATATCTGGTGTGAAGCTTGCTTCCTTAAAGGCATTTACAAATTTTCTTATGCGCGACATTGTATTTACTTCGGGTTGATTTGGAATGAAAAAATCTTGAATAATGCCTTTCCATCCCCACGAATGTGCTAAAATAATAACCATTTTTTTCGTGCCTTGGGCGTGAGAGGTAGCCCAAGTTAAAAAATCCTTAAAATGGACAGGATCTGCTGAGTCTGGTTCTTCGAGTGGTTGTATGTCTAAAACTTGAGAGTGTCGTTTGATAATTCGTGAGGCTCCTTCATTAAGGGCATCTTTTTCGATGAGTAATTCAATCTCTTGCGGCAGTTCGTTTTCTACAAGGTTTTGTAAAATCGGCTCTGCGTATTCTGCTAGTTCTGCTTCGTCAATAGCGGCATATATAATTACACTCCACGCCGGTTGCTGTTGAGCAAATGCGAGCTGAGTTACAAAAAGCGCGACTAAAATGGTATAAAATAACCTCATTTTTTCAGGTGTACGCTATCTTATATTTTGTAAAAAAGCAATTTGACACTCTGGATAGCTTGTAGTTTAATGCCATTTGATGATTGTAAAAGCGCCACGAGCTATATATCCAGGGTCTTTTGATCCCATTACGAATGGCCATCTAGATATTTTAGACCGCAGCTTAAAACTTTTTCCTGAGATAATTATTGTAGTAGCTGGCACAGATCATAAGAATCCACTTTTTACTCCAGCACAGCGAGTTGAAATTATTAAAGAAGTTGTCAAAGATCGTCCAGGTGTGCAAGTAGATCGTTGGGATGGATTAATCATGAACTATGCGCGAAAACACAAGATTTCCGCAGTTATCCGTGGGCTTAGAGCTGCCAGTGATTTTGAATATGAATTTATGATGTCTTCGATGAATAAAGAACTCAATGCAGATGTAGAAACTTTGTTTATGATGACTGCACAAAATCTTTATTTTGTAAGTTCCTCAATGATAAAAGAGCTTTTTCGTTATGGAGGTGATATTTCGTCTTATGTGCCAGAGGCTGTAATTAAGAGGCTCAAAAAGCTTTTGTAGGAGGGATTTTTTTATGGAATTTAGTTTTGCGAAAAGACTAGATGGTGTTTCTGAAAGTGCAACTCTGAAGTTAAATGCATTAGTCCAGGAACTAAAGGCAAAAGGTGAGCCAGTTATCAATCTCACTGCTGGAGAATCTGATTTGGCTCCATTTGCAGAAGCTAAAAATGCAGCTATTGACGCCGTTAATAAAAATCAGTCTAAATATCCTCCGGTACCTGGTATTTTAGAACTTCGCAAGCTAGTAGCTG
>JACQAU010000170.1 GCA_016194835.1 Deltaproteobacteria bacterium | reverse complement strand
TGCCTATAGTGATAAACATCAGCGTTATGGATTGTTCACCACTTATATTTAAATTGGAGAAAAAAAGCTCCCATTCCAGAGCTGGAAAAATCTTGCTTACTGATTTTGGTGGTAGAATTCACGAGATCCTGACTCCAGCTTTTATGCCTGTTGGAACACTGGGTGTAGTCAAGAGTGTATCGCCAAATGAATTAAAACGTATGGGAGCACAAGTGATTTTAGGTAATACGTATCATCTATACTTGCGTCCCGGACATGAGAGGATTGAAAAACTTGGTGGACTCCGGAAATTTATGAATTGGGATGGTCCTATTTTAACAGACAGTGGTGGTTTTCAGGTTTTTTCTCTCTCTAATATTAATAAAATTGACGATGATGGCGTAACTTTTAGATCCCATATTGACGGCAGTTCCCACAGAATGACTCCAGAGATTTCTATGGAAATCCAAAGATCGCTGGGGAGCAATATTGTGATGGCTTTTGATGAGTGTCCTCCTTATCCTGCAACACCTGAAAAAGTAAGACAAGCCATGGATAGAACTTTGCGCTGGGCAGAAAGGGGATTGCAAGTTTCACTACATCCACATCAAGCGCGCTTTGGCATTATACAGGGAGGACTGTTTGAAGATCTAAGACTTCAGTCAGCAAAAGAAATTACAGCCTTGCCATTTGATGGTTTTGCCATAGGTGGTCTTTCTGTTGGAGAGACGCAAGACGCTATGCACACAATGGCTTCTTTTACAGCGTCTTTATTGCCAGAAAATAAGCCTAAATATTTGATGGGGGTCGGAAGACCAGAAGATATCATTGAGTGTGTGAGAGCCGGGATTGACATTTTTGATTGTGTAATGCCCACACGAAACGCAAGAAACGGTGGGCTTTTTACAAGTCATGGCAAGATAAATATTAAAAATGCAAAATATAAAGACGACTCTTCTCCCTTAGATCCAAAATGTATGTGCGAAGCTTGTACACAGTTTTCTAAGGCCTACCTTAGGCATTTATTTATGTGCGGGGATGTATTTTCTGCACGACTAAATACAATACATAATTTGACTTTTTACTTAAGTCTTATGCAAAACCTAAGAAATGCTATTTTAGAAGACCGGTTTGAGGATTTTGTAAGAGATTTTTATAGCTACCAATTGCTTTAACCGAGAATTTGCATTTAAAACCTACTGCAATCTCCGATATGCTGCTGGCTTGCATCTCGGTGCTTTCGCTACGGTTTTAAATGCAAATTCTTGGTTTAAAGGATTTACAAAGTGAGATTCTTTAAGTAAGTTAAAAATCGTCAACAGATCATATTTGGAGGTGTTTTTTGAAAAACTTAAGTTATTACGGCAAGTTAGCTTTGATGTTTATTGTTTCTTGTTTGTGTTACATACCATTTCTTTTTGCTGATTCCCCCCCGGTGCCTGCTGGGTCTGCTCCCATACAGAGTGTATCTCAGGCTGCTCCAACGGCACAACAGCCTGGGTTTGGAGCTATGATTTTTCCTTTTGTTTTAATGTTTGGGGTGATTTATTTTTTGATGATTCGTCCTCAACAAAAAAAAGCAAAAGAACAACAAAGCATGTTAAGTTCTATGTCACAAGGGGATCAGGTTTTAACTAATTCAGGAATTTTAGGCAAAATTACTGGAATAGCAGATAAATTTGTTACAGTAGAAATTGCCGATGATGTAAAAATTAAAATGCTAAAAAGCCAAGTGTCACAAGTAATTAAGGGACAATCTATTAAAGAACTCGGTGCATAAATACCATAAGGAGCTTTTATTATGACTCGCAACTGGTGGGGCAAACTGTGTTTGCTTTTGTTTTTTGTTGGACTTTCTATAGTTTATGTTTTTCCAACGCTTGCGCGCTTGGATTTAGAAAAAACCAAATTTCCATTTAAAAAGAAAATTAATTTAGGATTGGACCTTCAGGGAGGTCTGTACTTGGTGTTGGGAGTGGATTTTAACAAGGTCTATAAAGACATTGTGGATCGACAAGTTGAAGTAATAAGTGCAAGTTTTAAAGAAAAAAACATAATACTCAAATCTGTTAAGGTTCAACGTGAAGGTGTTCCCGTAGATGATCCAAGGATTCTTTTAGAGTTTGATCCTGCTCAAAGAGATGCAGTTTATAAAATAATCAAAAAAGAATTTACAATTTTGCGTCTAGCGGATGATCAAGCTGGAAAACTAGAACTTGGTCTCACACGGGAACAGAGAAATGACATTAGAGAGCGAACCGTAAATCAAAGTATTCAGGTTATTCGCAATCGCATAGACGAGTTTGGCGTAACAGAGCCTGCAATTGCTTCTCAGGGTTTAGATAGGGTAGTTGTTGAACTGCCTGGCATCAAAGAAGTAGATCGGGCAAAACAGCTTATTGGTAGAACTGCAAAATTAGAGTTCAAAATTGCAGATGATAAAAGCATGACGCCTGGCCAAGTAGCAAAACTTATAGCTGATGTTACAAAGGAAAATAATATTTCGTACAAAGAAGGTCAAAAATTTTCTGAATATGTTCAAAAAATTAATGACCTGGTAAAGAGCAAAATTCCTCAAGACACTGAGATCGCATTTGAACGTTCACGGACTTTAGATGAAATGCGTGAAGAAGGAGATCTGGGCCAAATGCACAGAAGGCCTTATCTTTTAAAGTCAAAAGTTGATGTCACTGGCAATGATTTACAAGACGCCGTAGTAGCTTTTGATCCTGAAAATCAGAGACCCATCGTAAGTTTTACAATGAATGCTAGAGGAGCTGTTTTGTTTGAAAAGCTAACAGGCGAGCATATTCATGAGCGCTTGGCCATAGTCTTGGATGGCATTGTGTATTCGGCACCGACAATTCAATCCAAAATTGGAGGTCGTGGACAAATTACTTTGGGAACAGGAAATGGAGAGCAACTTTTGAAAGAAGCCAAAGATTTGGCTATTGTCTTGCGTGCTGGTGCTTTGCCTGCACAACTAGATTTTTTAGAACAACGTGTAGTTGGTCCATCGCTGGGACAAGATTCTATTCATAAAGGTGCATTGGCAAGTTTGTTGGGTAGCTTGGCTGTGTTTTTATTTGTGATGTTTTACTACAGAGTAAGTGGTGCGATTGCTGTAGTTTCGTTACTTTTGAACGTTTTATTTGTTTTAGCCTGCCTAGTGGGTTTGGAGGCAACGCTCACGCTCCCTGGTATTGCGGGTATTGCTTTGACAGTTGGTATTGCTGTTGACTCTAATGTTGTGATTTATGAACGCATTAGAGAAGAGCTTAGGCACGGCAAAGGACCGCAGGGCGCGGTCGAAGCTGGCTTTCAAAAAGCACTGCCTGCTGTGGTTTTATTAATTTATGGAACCGGTCCTATTAAGGGATTTGCAGTAACTATGCTGATTGGCATTGTGACTACTTTATTTACAGCTGTTTTTGTTTGTAAATTGATTTTTGATTGGTACCTCATGTGGTTAGAAAAAAATAGAACACGTAGTATCAGTATTTGAAAGGATTTCCGAACATGTTTGAAATTATTAAACCAGGAACGCAAATTGATTTTGTCGGCAAGCGGTTTATGTGGATGGGGATTTCTATTATTTGTATTTTGCTGACTTTTGCTTTGTTTCTTACAAAGGGACTTAATTATGGAATTGATTTCACAGGTGGTGCTGAAGTTCAGATCAAAGTTCCGGCTACTTGGGATATCGAACAAGTAAGAAACGAATTACAGAAATCAGAAGTTAAAGGACTAAAAGTACAACAAATTGGTATTCCAGAAGAACATCAGTTTTTGATCAAGGCGCAAGGGGATGAGTCATCTTTGAACTTGGTAGCTAAGCAAATTTCAGATGCTATCAACAAAGTCCTAAAACCTCAGGACTGGGAGGTGCAAAGAGTGGATGTAGTAGGTCCGGCGGCTGGTAGTTCGCTTAGGATGAGTGGTTATCTTTCGATGTTGTATGCTCTGCTTTGTATTTTGATTTATGTTACTTTGCGGTTTGATATACGGTACTCGCCTGGAGCGGTCTTAGCACTTTTTCATGATACGGTAATTACGCTTGGGATTTTTATTATTATGCAAAAGCAATTTGATTTGCAAATCTTGGCTGCAATTTTGGCCTTAATTGGTTATTCCAATAATGATACCATTATTGTGTATGACAGGGTGAGAGAGACAACACATCAGCATCCGGGATTGCCAATTGAGCAAGCTGTAAATAGAGCAGTCAACGAAACACTGGGCAGAACACTTTTGACTTCTTTTACTACGTTTTTATCAGTGTTTGCTCTTTGGCTCTTGGGTGGCAAAGTGATCGCAGATTTTGCGTTTACCCTCATGGTGGGTATAGTTGTAGGTACTTACTCGTCTATTTTTATAGCAAGCTCTATTGTGATTATTTTAACGCATTATTATCATAATAGATCACTAAAGCAAAAACTCAATGGTGCTGGAAAATCTAAAAGAGATATCTCGGTAAGACCAGAACCAAAATTAGAAGCATAACAATGGAAAACGAGGGGGAAAGCCGTAGACTATGGCAAGACCGATTAGTATCAAATACAGAGAACGTAAATAAACTTATAAATGAAACTGGCCTTTCGCCGTTGGTAGTTCAGGTTTGTGTTAATCGAGGTTTGGGGTCTACTGAAGAAATTTTAAACTTTCTTTCACCAAAATTAGAAAATCTCAAAGACCCGTATTCTATTAAGGATATGGATTTGGCTATTGATCGAATGGTTTTGGCTAGGCAAAATCAGGAAAAAGTTCGTGTTTTTGGTGATTATGATGTGGATGGAACCACAGCAGCTTCGTTACTGGCATTGATTTTAAAAGAATTCGGATTTCAATTTGATGTTAGGCAGCCAGATAGATTCAAAGACGGTTATGGATTAAATGTCGGAGCAGTAGAAAATGCAGTTCAAGATGGTATTTCACTTTTAATTACAGTAGACACAGGGATTACAAGTTTTGATGCTGCAAAAAAAGCTAACGAATTAGGGTTAGATCTAATTATAATAGACCATCACCAAGTGGATAGTGTGAGGGGTATGCCAAAGGCTTTAGCAGTTTTAGATCCTCAAAGACCGGATTGCCAGAGTGGACTAAAAGAGCTTTGTGGATGCGGGCTTGCTTTTTATTTTGCCAGAGCATTAAGAACACGGGGTAAAAGTGAAAATTGGTGGCCGGGTGGCAAAGAGCCTAATCTAAAGCAGCACTTGGATTTAGTAGTAATAGCGACTTCTGCAGATATGGTGCCATTGGTGGGAGATAATCATATTTTAACTCGCCATGGGTTAAGTGTTCTGGAGGTGACTCAAAAACCAGGTGTGAAAGCACTTTTAGAAGTATCTGGATTGAGCAAAAAAAACTTAAGCCCTAGTCATTTGGGTTTTATTTTAGGTCCAAGAATTAACGCTTCTGGCAGAATGTCTCATGCAAGTTTAGCCTTTGAACTTTTGACAACTGATGACGTAATCCGAGCTTCTGAAATTGCACTTGAGATCGAAAAACTCAATCGGGAGCGAGCACAGGTGCAAGATACTATTTGGGAAGATGTCAAACTAAAGGTAGAAGAGGGAATAAAGCAGGGGAGATTTTTGCATGCTGTGGTAGTTGGAAATGCCAACTGGCACGAAGGTGTGATTGGGATTGTTGCATCCCGTGTGGTCGAAACTTTTCAGAAACCAACAGTGATTATTTCTTTTAGAGACGAAATAGGTAAGGGAAGTGTAAGGAGTTGTTTTGGTAAAGATGTTTTATTAGCGCTCAGATTATCTGCTAAATATTTAAAAAGTTTTGGTGGGCATAAATATGCTGCTGGGCTTTCGATTGATAAAGGGCAGTGCGATAGTTTTTGTGAGGCATTTAATCAAGCCTTAAGTCAAATTCCAGAAGATTTAGAGTTAAAGCCACTAGTGATCGAAGGGAGCTGTTCGGTAGAAGAATTGAATTTTAAAACTTTTAGAGAGTTAGAAAGCTTGGGACCTTTTGGACCTGGAAATTCTGAAATTATTTTTAGGGTCAAAGCTATGGCTACCAGTCATCAAATACTTAAAGGTAAACACATAAAATTTCGCTTATCTAGTATTGATTTAAACATGAAAAAGTATACGCAAAAATATATTAACGCTATTTGGTTTCATGCTTTGGATCATGAGCAGGAGTTTTCTTTTTTAAAAAATGTCAAGGAGTGGGCTTGCATTCCAGAACTAAATCGTTATGGTGGATTTGTTACTCCAACTTTGCGTATTAAAGATTTCAAAAAGATTTAACATTTGGGCTTACTG
>JACQAU010000141.1 GCA_016194835.1 Deltaproteobacteria bacterium | reverse complement strand
ATTAGGAAAAACAGTGATTGATCACGTAACCATTGAGCAATGCATTGGGGGCGCACGTGATGTTAGATGCTTAGTTACTGATATTTCCTACCTCGATCCGCAAGAAGGGATTCGTTTTCGCGGTAAGACAATTGATGAAACTTTCGCTACGTTACCAAAAGTACCTGGATCCGAATATCCATATGTTGAAGGCTTTTGGTATTTTCTCATGACCGGCGAAGTACCAAGTATGGAAGAAACTCTTGACGTAGTTAGAGACTTTAAAAATCGCTCCAAAGTGCCATCCTATGTTTTTGATGTCCTTCGATCTATGCCAAAAGATTCACACCCAATGACAATGCTTTCAACAGCCGTACTTTCTTTGCAAAAAGAATCTGTTTTTGCTAATCGCTATGCCACTGGCATGAACAAACTTGAATACTGGGATCCCATGTATGAAGACGCATGCAATCTTATGGCAAAATTGCCAGAAATTGCTGCCTTTATCTATCGATACAAATATAAAAACGGTAAAACTATTGCATCAAACCCAGATTTGGATTTAGGTGCAAATTTTGCTCATATGATGGGTATTCCAAAACCATATGATGATGTAGCCAGGATGTATTTCATCCTACACTCTGATCATGAGAGCGGTAACGTTTCGGCACACGCCACGCATTTAGTTGCATCTACACTATCTGATGCTTATTACAGTTTTTCTGCAGGCATGAACGGTCTTGCTGGACCGCTCCATGGTCTTGCAAACCAAGAAGTGCTGCGGTGGATTCAAGGTGTGTTAAATAAAATGGGAGGAAAACCACCTACCGAAGAAGAGCTTAAAAAATTTCTCTGGGACACACTCAATAGCGGACAAGTAATCCCTGGCTATGGACATGCAGTATTGCGAAAAACAGATCCTCGCTATACCGCTCAAATGCAGTTTTGCCAAAAACACTTACCTAATGATCCGATATTTAGCCTTGTAAACATGATTTACAAGGTTGCACCAGGTGTGCTCACAGAACATGGTAAGACAAAAAATCCATGGCCAAACGTAGACGCACAAAGTGGTGTAATCCAATGGCATTATGGACTCGTTGAATACGATTTCTATACTGTGCTTTTTGGAGTTGGTCGGGCACTAGGAGTGTTAACAAACATTACGTGGGATCGAGCTCTTGGGTATGCGCTTGAACGGCCCAAATCTGTGACCATACAAATGCTAGAAAAGTGGGCACAAGAGGGCGGAAGAAAAGAAGCATAAAAAAATCATTCTTATCTGAAAAGTACCTGAAATTAGTCTTGGATACTTTTAAAATAATTTTGTAAGGGAAGGCCTTGGGGTAGCCGGATGCGAATCTTACATGGATGTAAAAGGGGGCCCCAGAGGCATGATGCCGTGCCTGAGCGAATAAAATTATTTTAAAAGTATCCCAACCACACACCCTGCAGGTACTTTTAAGATAAGCATAAAAAAATAGACTTGACTAACAGGTGTCACTCAACTTATTTGTTAAAAAGTCGGGGGTGGCATCTTTGGTAAGTCAGAAAATTTTTGTAGCAGTTGCAGGCAACATAGGAACCGGAAAGACAACTCTAACTCAGCTTCTATCTAAAAAGTTTGGCTGGAATGCACATTTCGAGTCTGTTGCAGACAATCCATACTTAGTTGATTTTTATCAAGATATGAGCCGATGGTCGTTTTCACTGCAGATATACTTTTTAAATAGTCGCTTTAAAGCTCATCAAAAAATTTCACAAGGAACAGAGAGTTCTATCCAAGATCGAAGCATTTATGAAGATGCAAATATTTTTGCTCGTAATTTATATGAGCAAGGCAAGATGGAGAAACGGGATTATAACAACTATTTAGAGCTTTATCGTGTAATGTGTGGTTTTTTGGCACCACCTGATATGATTATTTACCTAAGAAAATCGCTGCCTAAGCTTAAAGAAAGAATACAACGGCGCGGCAGAGAATATGAAAAAAGCATAACAGATGAATATCTTATCAATCTAAACCTATATTATGACGAGTGGATGGGGCATTATAAAGCCGGTAAAAAACTTATTATTGACAGTAATGATTTAGATTTTTTAAATAATCCAAAAGATTTTAACCACTTAACGCATCTTATCCTTTCAACTTTAGAGCAAAGAGATATTTATCTAGAAAATCAGGTTTTCTCTTCATCTTAATTTAAGTTCATTTGTAGAGTTCCGAAAAGTTTATTGTAAACCCACCATGTATTGAAATTTTGGGGTGGAACTTATGAAAACAAATAAGACTCTAATGCAAGTTATTATTGGGATATCTGTTATTTTGCTAATGGGTACTTTTGGGTGTTCGAAATCAAAAAAAACTGACTCACTTGAAGACGAACT
>JACQAU010000140.1 GCA_016194835.1 Deltaproteobacteria bacterium | reverse complement strand
CTGTAGAGAGTCGAGACATTTTTGAAAAATTAAGAATCTGACCGTTCATTTGAGCTGCAAAATTTAAAAACTTTCTAAAACGTTGCATATTTCTGACGATCTGTTCAAGTTGGATTTCTTCTCTCAAATAGGTTTGACAGTAAGATTTGAGGTATCTTTTCTTCTCTATTTCTGTTTTAAATGAAAAAACCTCAGGCAAAGAACCAAAACCAATAATATCATCGAGCTTAAAATCGGATCCTAATTCTTCATGAGTGAACGGATGCAAATGAAATGCATGAGCCCTCCCAGCGAGTAAATTTGCACTCCCACGCTTGAGCTTACGTGCAGAAGAACCTGTAATAGCAAAGCAGATTTTCTTTTTTTGAATCGACCATTGTGCGATGTCTAAAAGTTGTGGTATTTTTTGTGCTTCATCAATAATAACCCATTTTATTTTAGACCCACTCTCCTCTATTTCTTCTTTAAGGTGGACTGGCCTCAAAGAGTACCGCTCTTCGCAGTCTGGGTCTAAGAGATCCAGCGTGAGAATGGACTCTTTGTACTTAGGATCAAAAATGTCTACTTTCCATACATCGAGTAGCGTTGATTTTCCAGTACCTCGGGGTCCAAGAAGAATAAAACTGTTTTGTATGGGAAGGTGCAAAGTTCTTTTGTATGACAACATGTCTAAATTATCCGATATTCTAGACATGTTGTCAATAAACTGTTTTAAACACTGGCGTGTTTAAAACATTGGCTTAGCTGGAGTCTACTCCAAAATGGTCTTGACTATTCTGGTATATATGCCAGAATAGTCATCAGTGGAGAAGCCACAAAATGGTCATTAGTCGTTCACTCAGTTCGTTTATTAGTCAAGATTTAAATCGAAAAATTGTTCTCCTATCGGGGCCACGTCAAGTAGGAAAAACAACGTTAGCTCGTAGTTTGATGCAATCAGCTGATTATTTAAACTTTGATGACGAAGACGATCGAAAACAAATACTAGTTCGACGTTGGGACCGAAAAAAAGATTTACTCATTTTAGATGAGATTCATAAAATGACTCGGTGGAAAGCATGGCTAAAGGGTATTTTTGACAAAGAAGGTGTGCGTCCCCGAATCTTGGTAACAGGGTCTGCCCGCATGGACATTGCACGAAAAATGGGAGACTCCCTGGCGGGAAGGTATTTTCAGTATCAACTTTTTCCACTGGATCTTAAAGAACTCTCCTCATTAGGAAATTTAGAAGTTACATATCAGACACTAGTTCAGTGTTCTGGGTTTCCTGAGCCCTTTATAGAGGGGAATGTTGGATTTTATACAAAATGGAAACGCACGCATTTAGATGTCATCCTTCGTCAGGATCTGATAACCCTAGAAGCAGTCAGAGACATTTCAACCATTGAGACATTGCTCATTCTATTGCAGGGAAGAGTTGCTTCTCCATTTTCGTATTCATCCGTGGGCGGAGACTTACAGCGTGATGTAAAAACCGTTCAGCGCTGGATTGAGATGCTTGAAAATCTTTATCTTGTTTTTCGCATTCAACCCTACACAAGAAATATTGCGAGAAGTATCCTCAAAGAACCCAAACTTTATTTTTTTGATTACTGTCGGGTGGATGGAGATGATGGAGTGGTCTTTGAAAATGTCGTCGCTGTGGCACTCAAAAAAGAAGTTAGCTTTTTAAATGAAGCACTTGGAGTTGATGCAAGTTTGCATACCCTTCGCATTAAAGGTGGCCGAGAAATAGATTTTTTGGTGTTACGAAAGGGGCTTCCTCCCCTTTTAATCGAGGCTAAGTTATCAGATTCTACACCGTCACCCAATTTTGCCTTATTCCGTAAATATTTTCCTGGTTGTTATCAAATACAACTAGTGCGAAATCTAACTCGGGAGTTTACTACGCCCGATGGGATTCAAGTCCAATCCGCCTTGCCCTGGCTTCAAAAAATGGACTTATCAAAAGCGAGTCAATAGCGATTGACTAATTACTGTAACTCACGGGTTTTTTGACAAGTTTTGGTCTTCCAACGCCTATGCCTTTTGTGATATTGACGATATTATTTAGTCCGCTGTGTCTGGAGTAAAATAATATGTACACCCAACTGGGAATTTATCATGAGTTTTTTCCAGTTGGGTTTAAATTTTTTAGTGACACTTGCACATTAATATAACTCAAACATAGAGGATTTCAAAACTACAAACCGGAGAGATGGCCTTATGGGCTTGCGGTTAAATTTTGACGTTTATCCATAGTTTTTGAGAAGTTGCGCAGACCTGCATCTCGCAAAGAATCTTATGCTCCTTTCGAGACTTTCCGAGAAGTAAACGGGGAGACGTAAGATTTATGTACAGTCACGCTCTATCAAATAACCACTCCAAACAAAGTAACCTCAGAACTTTGCTTCTAATCTTTTATTTTGTTTTCTGCTTCGTAATAATCACATTCGCATTACTCACCGCCTATGTTCTCAGAGCCTCTGAACCGCCACAAACAACAACTAACACAGCACTTTCACACACTGAAATTAGAAAACTTAATAGCCTAGCCATCAATCTTGTGGAACTCGAACAATACGATGCCGCGCTTAGTTCCCTTATATATATGGCGTCAATTAACAAAAATTCGGCTAGTCTCCTGATCAATATAGGAATGGCGTACAAGAAAAAAGGCGATCTTCGCTCGGCCAGGAAATACTACACAAAGGCCCTAGAAATTGATCCTAATAACTCAATTGCCTTTAATAATCTTGGCATGCTAGCAGCCGCAGAAAACAACCCAATTGCTGCCACCTATCTCCTAGAAAAAGCTATCACAGCAGACCCTAAAAATCCTGATCCCTACCTAAATCTTGCTTATATTCTAGAAAAAACCGGAAATAAGGCACAAGCACTTAAATACTTTGCTATGTATTTGAACTTTTCCACAGTGAATTCCAAAGTAAGTTCAAAAGTAAGTCCCAATGTAAGCTTAATGACAAAAACTCTACTTTATAAACGAATTAGAGCACTGGAGAAAACACCATGAGTCTCTTAGGTTTAGATATCGGTACTCGCACCATAAAAGCAGTAAAACTCAAGAAAAGATCTCGCCAATATTATCTGGATAATTATTTTCTTTATGACCTATTGAACTCAAACAAAGATTATCCTGCCACATCCAATACCGAGAGTGTGCTAAAAAATGCCATTAAAACCAATGGACTCAAAGGCCAAAAGGTTTCCTGCTCGGTTTCAGAAAATGATGTTCTAAATTTTGAATTGACACTACCACGAATGCCGACAAAGGAAACCGACATTGCCGTAATGCACGAAGTTTCGACCCAGATGGATGTTCCACAAACAGAGATCTCGTTTGATTATTTTATTCGAAAAAACATTGGAACTTCTGTAAAGGATCAAATTAGCATCAAGGCCTACTGCATGCGGAAACATGAGATTGCGACACGGACCAAGCTTTTGAGTGACGTTAATCTCAAACCGGATAGCATAGAACCAATGATGCTAGCGACTACCGCAATGCTCGACTTTAACGGCTATTTAGCTGCTGGAAAATCCTGGATAGTTTTTGACATGGGCGAGAGCTTGATCACTTCCGGCCTCGTCATCAACAGAGAACTTATTCTCACACGCTCAGAACTCACATCCTGTGGTGCAGTCAATCGTGCGCTGAACGAGCACTTGAAGTGCGGTTATGAAAAAGCAGAACAACTAAAACTTCAATATGACTTTGCATCTGGAGGAAACGCACAGAATCAGGCCGACACAATCATGGATGAGATGTACACAAAAATTACGGGAAAACTTCGGGAGATGATCGAAGTATACAGGGACTTCACAACTAGTTCTGGAGACATTGGAGGCATTCTGCTCTCCGGCGGCGGTAGTCGAATAAAAAATATTGACCAGGTTTTACAACTTTTTTTTAAAACCCCAGTGATTGTGGTCAATCCATTTAGACACATAGACGTCAGTCGGACACACCAACAGAGTAGCCCAAGCGAATTTGACAAGATTGCGTCTTATATGAGTACTGCAGTTGGATTAGCACTCACTGATTTTAATTTAGGTGATGGAGATGAGAAGTAAAAGAATTAATCTTATTAGAAAAGAGAAGAAAGGAGTTATTGCGTGGCTGAGTCCGTTAGCAGCTTTAGCTCTTTTTGCCGTTTTCTTATTCTTTGTTCTTGTTTCGTCCCTACAAATGTTCATTGCAAATAAAAATACACAGGATCTGATCGCCAAAATCAACACTGAAAACATAGAGCTAGAAAGAAATATAAATTCG
>JACQAU010000120.1 GCA_016194835.1 Deltaproteobacteria bacterium | reverse complement strand
ACTAAAACATGTGTGTCAGCTTTAAGAAGTGGGTAGATATTTTTTGTCGCACAACCCACACTGCCTAAAAACCAGCAAAGAATTAGACCTACGCTATGGCCCAACAAGCTGGGCTTTAAGCGCTTCTGCCGTTTTAGCGTATTCTGTGTTTGGTAGCTGTGATAAAATTTTATCATATGTTGTCCTTGTTTTTGCTATATCTTTTAATTCTAAATAACTTCGAGCAATTCCTAATAGCACATCGCCACTAGTCCCCTCTTCGCCTAAACTAAATGCTTTTTCGTAATTTGTAATAGCTTCGTTGTATTTTCCTTGATTTTCATAAATAGAACCTAAAGTGGATAATAGTAGAGCTTTTTCGAACGTGCTTTTAGATAACGTCAAAGTATTTGTATACCACTGAACGGCCTTTTCCCAATCGCCTTGCTTATAATACAAATCAGCTAATAAAAAATGGGCATCCAATACGGTGCGGGTCCCATAAAACCGTTTTATCACATCCTTAAGTTGCGTAACTGTTTCCTTTAGGTTCTTATCTACGTCTATTTTTTTAAAGTCTATGTTTTCATAGTCTTGCATCTGTGCTTGGCTATTTGTTGTGGCACTCTGAAATGGTTTTAATTCATTGAGCAATGTTCTTTTCACTAAAAATAATGCATCGCGCCCTCTTTCTTCTCTGTCTACTAAGTGGTTATAATAGAAAGTAATCGCCAGTCCTATACACAATAATACGGCAATTGCGACTATAAATAATTTCCATTGGTGAGCTAGAGTATCAAAAAAGCCTCTCACTTGTGTGGTAAACTCATCTTGTCGTTTTAAAGATTTTCTATCTAGACCCTTGTAATCTGTCGGTGTACTTATAAGTGGCATATTCATTTTGTTTAAAAGACTCTTCTTTAATTGTCAAAAAGAAAGGGTAAAGTTAGTATAATATTATTGGAGGGGGACCAAATAATGTCTCATTTCTTGTTACATAGGGTCATTTTATTATCTTTTTTACTCATTCCAACACTTACACAGGCCAGGGATCTACAAGGGCGTATGGGACTGGGATATAATGCAGAATTTTCTAATTTCCAAGCTGTTAATGGTGTTCCTGGAATAAGCATAAAGTATGGTCTATCAAGAGAATTTGCCACAGAACTCGTACTTGGCACAGCTACTTCAAGCCCAGGAAATACTGTAGCTGCCATTAAGGGATTTAAAAACCTATTTTTTGAAACAAACCTAAACTTTTACTTTATGACAGGTGCAGGTCTTGTCAGTGCTAGCAGCAAATCTGGTTTTGAAATGATTGCCGGTTTTGGAGCGGAGGCATTTATTCCAGGGGTGGAGAGCTTGGGTTTCTCTATGGAGGTTGGAGCAAGTTTTACAAATATTAGTGGTAGTTTTGTCTTAAAAAACATTAGGTGTGAGCTTTTTAAATGCGGGAATACATTTTTACTTTTAAAATATTATTTATTTCTCTTTTTTTTACAACTTATATTTGGGCAGCTGACTCGGTCACTGACCCAAGATCCAGAACTTTGATCCCTGAGGATGAAGATTTTACTCAATCACCTTATACAGAATATGGAGAATTCAATATTGAAGAAGAAGAAAACGAAACAACCAGGTTTCTTCAACAAGGAAGATTTTTTGGCGTTAGTCTTGGTTCAGGGATAGAAGGTGTAACGGGCAATCGTGGGCTGCTTTGGCAAAAAGGCTCTCCAATGATTGATTTTAGGATACACTATTGGTTTGATTTTAATTTGGCTTTAGATTTAGGTCTTTTTTCTGTACCTCATTTTTATGAATTCAAAAGAGGTTCATCTGATGATCATGTAGATGTAAATATAATTTTTGTAGGTGTGACAGTAAAATATTATTTTGATGTGCAAAATTTATCGGCAGCACTGACATTTGCTAATCCTTTTTTAACCATTGGTGGTGGTATTTTTTATAAGACAGAAAATTCAAGATTGCTTGGCACATCTGATACGGATAATACGATGGGTTTAAATATTGGTGGTGGACTCGAGTTTCCCATTAAAGCAAAAAAGATCTTTTTTACTCTTGAGAGCAGGTTTTATACATCAAACTTCAGTGATACGTTTACGGGAGATTTTATGCCATCACTTGGTATACCAAACTTAACCGGAAATTTTTATACATTAACCGCAAACCTACTCTTTACGTGGTGATGTTTAATAAAATATAACCTTATGGGACTACCAGTAAATCCCCAGCGTTTGCGCATTGAGTTCATAAAATATCCATTTAAACTAGAATCTATTTTTGTGGGATCATTGACATGACAAGCAAAACTTGGGGGATGACTGCCTGTTTGGTGACACATAAAAAATTTTGCATTTTTTGGATTATGAACTGTAGCTTCTGTCCGGATCCACTCTGTAAAAACATGAGTTGATATTTTTTTCTTTCGTTCCTTTAAGATTTTTTCAATTAAATTTCCTAAAGTTTCAAACCCTTGCTTTTCTAATGCACTCATAAAAACAATAGGAGCATATTTTAAAAATTTCATTTCATCACGCACTCGCGTAGCAGCATGCATTTTTGTAAATTTAAAATTCCTTTTTTGTGTATCCCATTTATTGACGGCTAGAATCACACTACAGCCATGTTTTTCAATAATGGCTGCTATTTTTTCATCTTGTGTTGTAATTCCTGTTTCTCCATCTAAAAGTAAAATGGCAAGATCTGAGCGTTCTAAAGCTTTTTGAGCCAGAACTACACTAAGTACTTCTACGCCTTGTTTTGTTTTGGATTTTTTTCTAATTCCAGCAGTATCTATAACGAGATATGGTTTATTATCAATCTTTACCAGAGAATCAACACTATCAATTGTTGTGCCAGGGATAGAACTAGTAATCATTCTATTTTCATTCAGCAAGGCATTAATGAATGTGCTTTTCCCAACATTAGGTCGGCCTACAATAGTGATTTTAGGAATATGCTCTATATGATCACTACATTCGGGCAGTATTGTTACTGGACAAGAAATCATTTTATTATACAACTCAAGTTTTAAATCCTCAATCCCCCTACCGTGTTCAGCAGAAACAGTCACAATAGAGTTCAAGCCCGTAGAGTAAAAATCAAAAAGTAATGCTTCGTGCACTTCTACGTCTACTTTATTTACTACTCCAACAATAGGAATGTGCCTTTTACTGTCACCAATGGATTCTCTAACTTGTTGCAAAACAATTTGATCTGAGGGAGTTAAACCTGTCTGCGCATCAAATAAGAGGAGAATTAAATCAGCGCTAGAAATAGAAAATCGTATTTGTTTTATAATTTCATCTTTAAAATATTCGCCACCTATCCCCCCAGTATCAACCAATAATACTGGAAACTTATTACCTTTTACCATCCAATTTGTTTGGGCCTCGACACGATCCCGTGTGACGCCTGGTTTATTATGTACTAACGCTTTTCGATAGTTGAGTAATCTATTAAATAAAGTGCTTTTTCCAACATTAGGACGGCCAACAAAAATAATTTTATATGAATTTTTTATGAGTTCAAACATAATAGATCAGCTTAAATTTTCAACTGCCACCCTAGCTGCGTTTTGTTCAGCTTCTTTTTTTGATGTGCCGGTAGCTGACGCTAACATCTTTCCATTAATTTTTACTTCGACTTCAAAGGTTTTTGCATGATCAGGACCATGAGTTTGTATTAAATTATAAGTTGGAGCTAACTTCCAACGGGATTGTAAAATTTCTTGTAGTTGTGTTTTATGATCATAAAAAGCAATAAGTTCTCTTTCTTCCTCAAAAAACCTAGAAAAAAGACTCCTAACAACTGGATATGCAGCATTAAAACCACCATCTAAATAAACTGCTGCAATTATAGCTTCAAGCGTACTGGATAAAATTGAGGGTTTTAGATTACCACCTGTCAGAGATTCACCTTTTCCTAAACGTACTAGGTCCTGTAAGTTTACTGTTTTTGCTACATCTGCCAGTGTTTTTTCATTGACCACAGCCGCTCGCATTTTGGATAATTGTCCTTCCGAAGCATTAGGAAAAGATTCTATGAGCAGATCAGAGATTATTACATCTAAAATAGCATCTCCTAAAAACTCAAGTCTTTCGTTGTCTCTTAGCGCGATAGGCTTTTCTTGTAAATATTCGTGGCCATAGGACGTATGTGTGAGTGATTGAATTAAAATACCTCTATCACCAAATTTATATCCTAAACTATCCTGAAGTTCTTCATACTTCATAGCCCAAAGACCTCTCCAGTCTGCAAATTGTTTACAGTAAAAGTCTACTACTTGTCAATATACCTTTAAAATTT
>JACQAU010000119.1 GCA_016194835.1 Deltaproteobacteria bacterium | reverse complement strand
TTATCTGATTCTAGATATTTTCATGAAGTATAAAGGAGTGTTAAATTATCAGGCTACGGGGTGGATGGTATTTAATTTCTATGGATTAGATACCCAGATATCTAACCGTATAGATATCTATAATGATCGCGTCTCAGGAGAAAAGAAACTGGCAGGTCAAAATTTTAGATTTATAAAGACAAACAAAAAAAGACTTGGTTATACTAAGGATCTTAATGTAGAACCTAACAGTATTGAAATAATGAAAATTTCTGTTCGGTTTGGTTCTCTTGCCCGAGTTGTGTTTGATGCAATTTATGACTATGATAAGTTTGGTTCACTTCCGATAGCATTTGAGTGGTTAGAAGAAAAAGCTATAGATCGAAAGTTTTTGAACGAATTCATTGAGATATGTCTCAAACTTGGCAATGTCTCAACTATGCGAAGAGTAGGTTTTATTCTTGAACAAATGGGATGCTCTGCTGTTTTTACATCAAAAATGAGTCACCGCTTAAAAGCCACAAGTGCATTTATCCCACTTAATCCGATTCGTCCTGCACGAGGAAAAATAAATAAAAAATGGGGGTTGATTGTCAATCAATAAACTACTTCCACATTTGGATAAAAATATTTTTAGAGAAGCAATTCAATTTACTCAGAAGCAGACTGGTTTTTCTGCTCGACTTATTGAGAAAGATTATTACTGCTCAGTGATATTGTCAGTTTTATATTCCAAAGTCTCAGAAATGATATCTCATGTTTTTTTCAAAGGTGGAACTCTTCTTAATAAAGTACATGTGGGTTTTTACAGGCTAAGTGAGGATTTGGATTTTACAATTTCTACAAGCCCCAAAGCTAAACGCAGCGAACGCAGTCATAAAGCGTCAGAATTTAAAACTTTTATTGAACTGCTTCATGAGAAAATAGCCTGTTTAAAAATTGAAAAACCTCTTGTTGGAAGTAATAATTCCGTACAATATAATGCTACTATCAAATATCAGTCTGTTTTGATTGACATGGAAGAACGTATTTTATTTGAGATCGGACTGAGAGAAGAAGTTTATGCTCAAAATAATCTCGGAGATGCAGCAACGCTTGTTCAAGATCCATATACTGAAGTACCTCTATTGCCATTAGTGCGTGTAAAGTGTCTAACCCTCAAGGAAGCGTTTGCAGAAAAAATCCGTGCAGCACTGTCTCGTGAGAAGGCAGCTATTCGCGATGTGTATGATTTGTGGTATGCAACTGAAAAAAAGGTTATAGATTTTGAAGATTCTGAGCTAATAGATCTTGTCATTAAAAAAATGTCAGCTCCAGAGCCATTATTGATAAAGTTAGATCTCAGTAGAAAAAATGCATTTAAGGCGCAAGTAGATACACAATTGAAACCAGTTCTAAGAGATGTAGATTTTGATATGTTTGATTTTGACCAAGGGTGGAAGAGATTGTTGCAAATCTCTGAATTAATTCAGAAAGAGATAAAGTGATGACGAAAGCACTGAGAGACTAACTAAAGTCTACACTTACTCTTGCTGCCTTAATACTCATAAATACGGTAAACCACAAAACAACAAAACCGTCAAAATGTATGTATTATTTCCTACCTCGTTTTATAGATTCTCGTCTTAATTCGTGAGCCTCTCTTTCTAGTGCATCAAGTTCTTTGCGTAATTCTCCTGCTTCTGTTGTTGAAATTTCACCTGTGCGAAATCTTTCACTTAATGTGTCTAAGCGCCTGCCAAGCCTCTCTCTAATTTGGAATTTTTCTGAAGCAGCTTCTGTGCCATGGGCTACTTCTGGAGAAGCTCCCATGCTTTCTCCAACACGAGGTGGCCCACTGCGACAAGGATCTAGAGTGCCAGCTAGTCGCTGCGCCGCCTTTCTTGCCTCTTCTGGTGACATTGCCTGACGCAAGGCTTCTGCAGCATCTAGTGGGCTTGACTCTTCTGCCTGCGATAAGAGCGTTCTTAGGTGATCGATGCGATCACTCAGATTGTATGCTTCTGGCGAAGGGTCGACAGAGGCTGTACCTGTGGCAAAAGTTTTTTTCTTTTTCTCTGCTTCATCTAGATGAGTTTCTAACATTTTTTGATAAGCACTAATATCTTCAGCAAGTTTTACTTGATCCTCTGGAGATAAAGAATCTCTTTGACTCATCCGAGTTAATAGTTTTAGCAAGGCTGAATCTCTAAAATTTATAATTTGTAAAACATGTTTAATTTCTTCTCTGGCAGCTTCTTTATAAATCAGTGGGTGATCCTTAGATTTTAAACGCATTCTAAAATAAACTATAATCACTGGTAAACCGCTACTTTCTTTATTTGCTGGCTCCAAAACTACTTTGGCTTCTACTTTTCCTAGTTTTTCTTGCGCTTCTTCTTCACTTAATAAAACTATTTTAAGTTCTGTGTTAGAGCCAAGTCTTTTACTAATTGTTTTAAGACGTTTTTTTACTGTGCTAAAGTCTTCATATTTTGTTGGGTCCTGAATTTCTGAGGTCATCAGGTGGAGTTCGAAAGAAGGCACTCCAATTTTTTTTCTTTCTTCGTTTAAAAGTACTCCTTGTAAGCTTGTATTTTGCTCCCATGCCAGTTGCATTGCCGGAAGTTGGGCAAGATGTCTTAAATTCTGACGCTCAATGCAAGTAGGACCTGATTCCCACATACATCCCATTTCAGCAGTAATCTCTCGCCATGTTTTTGAAGATGGATCCAGTGATCTTGCGCTTAAGGTTGCAATCAATGGTGACCTTTTCTGTTGCTCAGCACGATCTGACTCAGCACGAGTAAGATAAATAAATGCACTATATGCACCAGACATGTAGTATTTTCCGGGTTCAGGCCTTTCTAAAGAGATGTATGCCCAGTGAGCAAGAGTTTCCCATGTACGTGGATTCAGGGAGTGGTGTTTTCCTAATTCGCCAATAAGACCACAGGCAGCCTCGTTAAGCTCAGCGTTTTCTACAACTCTTGGATCAGTAGTTAAAAAGACCCATTTTTGATTTGTCATCATTGATTTCGGTGAGTAGATCCTTCATTTTTTCTGCCCACTCCTGTTTTTCAAATTCTACACACCACTCGAGCTCACGCAGGTGATGAGCATTGCAAAGAGAATGGCTGCAGCTATAT
>JACQAU010000117.1 GCA_016194835.1 Deltaproteobacteria bacterium | reverse complement strand
CTGATTCTCTTTGCTTTAGTCTTGGTAAATCTATTTAAATCCTTCAATATAGAAACCCCATCAAGTGACTTTTCATTGAAATTAGCACCAAATTCAAACTCTGAGTAGCTGTATTCTTCTATAGCCTCGCCGTTTAATTTTTGAGTTACAAATGAAACAGCTTTTGCAGACGGTAAAACAGCTACTGTCATAAAAGGATATATCACTTCTGGGTTTTTAAGCCTTATAGGCTGTTTTTTGTAAAAACTTAAAAATCCGACTCCGTGCACAGGAGCACTAGCCTGTATTAATGTAGGAAGTATTTTAAAATCTTCTAACTCGTCTACTGGTAAAAACTCACCTGAATTGACTTGTGATCCCACCTCTGAACTTATAATGCCCGTAACTCTTTTTGATTTTTCACTCACTGCAACGGTTAAAATATTTTTCGAAGACCGTGCAAACAATCGCCTAGTGCGTCTTGATGGCATCAAACCAGCCAAGTCAACTGCAGAAATTTTGTTTGGATTATCCAATGTCGCAGCCGTTTTCACATCCATGGGTATTAAACATTGCCGATTAGCATCTTGATCTAAAAATGACGCAACCATCACATCAGACAGAAAAGGTGGTTGACTAACCGAGACGTGATACAGCTTTGGAGTGAGTTTATACGGCACACCAATATCATCAGCAATGCCACTACCCCCCACAGGAACAAAGGCATCACTCAGACCAAAACGAGTAAAATTGAAGTAATTTAATAAATTAGCTGTATACTTTCCACTTTGAGCAGCACTAACTATATCACCTACTTTTGCTGTGCCTTCTAATGCTACAAGCCTAACAGGCTTGGTCGAAAACAACGGCAATCGATACACTGGTTTATTGAGTTTAATTGACGCAAACAAATAAGATACTGTTTGTTCTGGCAAAACAAAATTTGAAGGAATCTCCCTCTTACCATAAACGTCAATAGTATCTGTTAAAGGCGAAAAAAATGTCCCAACCTGAAAATCCAATACATCAAGCGCGTGTAAGGCTCTAAAGCTTAAGCCAGCTTGAACATATTTTTTACCAGGCAATGGATCCCAATCTTTAAAAACACCCGAAGTTATACCCATGGGCGAAGAAATCAAAATACGTTTTAAGTAAACCCGTGAACGGAACATACGTGTCTTTAGTAACCGTGATAGCTTTTACCCCTGCACTATTGAAATACGGAAATTCCAACTTACCTTCCCTATTTGTGGCACCATAAAATGCTATAGGATCATCAAAAGTAAAATATTCAAATAAAAGATCAGAAATAACTACTTCAGCACCTAAAACAGGCTCTAAAGTAACATCATCCACAACAACAACCTGATTATTAGAGTTGTTGGAGCTAGTTTCAATGCCAAACCCTAATGACTCACAATAACCAGTATTATGAAGCCCTAAAAATAACAAAACACTAACGATTAGTTGTTTAATCATATATCCCCCCCAGATAGCATTAAGCAAGATGCTATTACACAATGCGTCGAGCGATTAAACATTCCTAATAACTCTGAACAAGCTATAAAAGCCCTCAAGTTATTTAAAAAGACATTAGATGAGGACGGAAAAATTATTCTTACTGGCTTAGGCAAATCAGGAAAAATTGCACAAAAAATCGCGTCTACTTTATCTAGCACAGGTAGTTATGCGATTTTCTTGCACCCAACTGAGGCGCTACATGGAGACCTAGGACTTGCACATCAAAATGATGTGTTATTTGCTTTAAGTAACACTGGCAATACGCCTGAACTATTAGAACTAATTGCTGTCTTAAAAAGTCGTGGACTTACCACAGTGTGCTTAGGTGGCAATCCTAATTCTCAACTTGCACACAAAGCTGATCTATGGATTGATGCATTTGTAGACAAAGAAGCTTGTACACACCAACTAGCCCCCACAGCTAGCACTACCTTAGCATTAGCTCTCGGAGACGCTGTAGCTATAACACTTATGAAAATGCGAGGGATTGAACCCAGTGAATTTGCTAAAAATCATCCCGGAGGAGCACTGGGAAAAAGACTTTCTTGCACAGTAGAGGCTTTGATGCACAAAGGAGATGAAATACCTCTAGTTTTACCTAACGCTTCTTTTGATGAGATAATCATAGTAGCAACACAAAAAAAATTAGGCACAGTGCTAATTGTAGAAAATCAAAAACTACTTGGCATTATTACAGATGGGGATCTAAGAAGAGTACTCAAACTTCATAGAGAAAAGCTTTTTCAGATGACTGCATCTGAACTCATGCACACAAACCCCATAACAGCACAACCTCAAATGCTAGCTAAAGATGCATTAGATCTTATGGAAAAACGAACAAGCAAAATTAGTGCACTTCCTGTAATTAATACCGAACAAAAACTTGTTGGCATCCTGCACTTACACGACGTTGTTAAAAATATTTAAACCGAACATATAATATGACACATTATAGCACAAACCCACTATGTCCAACTTGCAACAAACCAATGATCCAAAGGGAAAAGCACTCTTATCCACTATTAATCCAAATTTTATTTGTTCTTAGTTTTTTTGCCTTTCTAGTTTGTGCCCCAAGGCTTTCGAACAAGCATATGTGGTTATGGATTTGGACTGCAATTCAGATAGTGCTTGGACTTTTATTAGCCTATGGCAGAATTAGGGCAAAAAAAAATATTTTTCGTTGCATACATTGTAGAACTGACTTACGATAATTAGAAAATCTAAACTAGGAGGAACAATGGCGTTTAAAAATAAGCTTTTATCAAATTTAGTACCTGTCTTTATAATTTCAAGTGTGCTTTTTGTGATTTTATTTGCATGCTCAAACCAAACTGCGAAAGCAAAACCACAATTTATTTTTAAGGATCCTCCAAGAGCTGGAATTGTGGCAAAAATAGGAAATGAAGAAATCTCCGAAGAAGCGCTTATTTCAGATGACAAACTTGATTTCTTTGAACTTAAGAAAAAAGAGTATGAATTAAAAATGGACCGCCTCAATAAACTCTTGGTTGATAAACTCATTGGAGCTGAAGCAAAAAAAGCTGGCTTAAGTACAGAAGAATTTATTAATAAAAAAGTAGTAGGCAGTGACATTAAGATCACTGAAAAAGAATATCAAAAATTTGTCAAAGACAAGAGGCTTCCAGAAAATCAAATAAATGCGCAAATAAAAGAAAAAATTTTTTCGTATATGAAAACCACAAAAAGGCAAGAATCAATTGACGCATACGTGGCAAAGCTCACAAAAAGTACACCCATAGAAGTGTTTTTCAAAAAACCAAGGATGAATGTTCAAGTCGAAGTAGGCAATGCTCCCACTTTTGGTGGTACAAGTGCTCCAGTTACCATTGTTGAGTTTTCTGATTTTCAATGTCCTTATTGCAGCAGGGTAGTAGATACGGTTAGCGACATAAAGAAGAAATACGGAAAAAAAGTGCGTTTTGCATTTAAACATTTCCCAATTCCAGGACATACACTGGCAAAGCCAGCTTCAGAAGCTTCGATGTGTGTTAACGAACAGAGCACAGATAAGTTTTGGAAATATCATGACAAAATGTTCAAAAATCAAGACAAACTGGACAATGCAAATCTAGAGAAGTATGCAAAAGAAGTAGGCGCAGACATGAAAAAATTTAATGAATGCATTAACTCTAAAAAGTATAAAAACCATGTAGAAGAAGATTTAAAGTCTAATCCCATGAACTCTTTTGGACGCGTGTATTGAGGATATTTCAGGAGTCCATGCTCTAGGCTGTCTTCGTCTAAAGATTTTGCATTGCCAACTACGCCCGGCAACAAACGAACTACAGTCTCTGCCAGCACAAGAGCCGGCAACTCACCTCCCATTAAAACATAATTGCCAATTGAAATTTCTTCGTCTACACAAAGTTTTATAAAACGTTCGTCGACTCCTTCATAATGACCACATACAAAGATAAGTTTCTTGTGTCGTGTTATTTTTTTTGCCACGCTCTGTGTTAGGAGTTGACCCTGTGGTGAAAGTAAAATTGTTTTTGTACTCTTGCTCTTTTTGCCTGCAATCGCGTGCTTCCAAGCCGCATACAGTACATCAGCTTTTAAAAGCATCCCCTCTCCCCCACCGTATGGACTGTCATCTACTCTTTTATGCTTATCTTTAGCAAAATCTCTAATAGGAATTATATTAAACGTAACTAGCTTTTTCTTTTGAGCTTTCTCTAAAAGGCTGGAATTCAAAAAAGCATGAAATACTTTGGGAAATAGAGTTAAGAAAAAAATCTGCAATTTATTTTTATTCAACAATTTCTAAAACTGTTCTTCTTCTAAGTTTTGTCGAAGCACCATTCAAAATAGTTCTTATTGCTCTTGCTGTGCGACCTTGTTTGCCAATAATTTTACCTAAATCCTCTTTTGCGACTTTTAGTTCAATTACTGTAGTGTTTTCTCCGATAATTTCATGAACAGACACTTGGTCTGGAAGATCAACCAACATTTTTGCCATATACTCAATTAATACAGAAAGCTCATTAGGATTTTTGCTGCCCAAAGTGATTGTCTGGTGATTTGCTTGTATCTGACGCACATCTAATGCTGAATTTGGCGCTGAGTTTGGCATAATATATTCTCCTCTCGTCTTACTTCTCTGGTGCTTACATGACTACTTCTACCGCTACTTTGTTACTTCTTTTAGTAGCTGTTTCACAGTTTCTGAAACTTGAGCACCCTTCGCTTGCCATGCACGCACGTTTTCTACGTTAACCTTTACCTTTTCTTTAGCTGTTTTAGCTTTAGGAAAATAATAACCCAATTTTTCTAAATAAACACCATCTCGTTTTCTCTGTCTGTCTATTGCTACAATTAAATACTGTGGATGCTGTTTAGCGCCCTGCCTTGCCAACCGAATAGATACTGCCATATCTAATTTTCACTAACAAGATATGGTATTAACGTCAAGTTTTGTTTATAATAAAAAATTCATTTACCTTGTCTTGATAGACTCTCAGATCGTGTTCAAACGTATCCCAACTTGGTTTTTTAAGCCTTAAAAGAGCTCCTGTTGGCAACAGAGGGGACGGCTGCTCTAAACCAGTAATCAAAAAAACCAAAATCCCATCTCTTGAAAGTTCGTTTAGCAAATCTAGGCTTGACTCACCGGGCAGTACTTCGTCTAAAAATACAAGATCAGGACGTGTTTTTGCAATTAGCCTACGTGCTTCCCATGTGTTTTTCGCACTGCCTACCACCTCTAAGTGGTTGATTTTATTTATAAATTCAACCAACATAGCTTGCATTTCTATAACATCCTCAACGATTAGAGTTTTTATGGATCCCCTCATACCTTTTATATAAAGAGATTGGCTCGATCGCAGTCAAGTGTTATTTATAAAAATTATTATGAAAACACAAAATCCTATACTTATAACAGGTGCTCTGGGCTTTATTGGCGCTCGTTTTGTGGAGTCTTGTAATAGGCGAAATATCGAAACTCTATGTGTTGATCTAGAAGAAGACTCCAGAAAAGAACACCAAGGCATCCATTTTGGTAAAATTATCGAGCCCGAGGACTTATTTAAGTGGTTAAACACCAATAAACCAGCATTGCAAGCAATTGTGCATCTTGGAGCATGTACAAACACAATGGAACTGAATGAAAATTTTTTAACTAAAGTTAACCTAGAATATTCAAAAAAAATATGGACTTATGCTTCTGACAATAAAATCCCACTAGTTTATGCCAGTAGTGCAGCTACCTACGGAGCCGGCGAACTAGGTTACGATGATGACGAGAAGATAATACCAAAACTCAAACCTCTTAATCCATACGGTCAATCCAAACAACTCTTCGATCTATGGGCTTTAGAACAAGAGCAGAGAGGGTCTACACCACCTACATGGTCCGGATTTAAGTTTTTTAATGTATATGGTTTTGGTGAACGCCACAAAGGTGCCATGGCCTCTGTGGTGCTTCATGCCTATGATCAAATTTCCGAATCTGGATATTTAAAACTTTTCAAAAGCCACAAAGAAGGTGTCGCAGATGGCCATCAAAAACGGGATTTTGTCTTTATAGAAGATGTTACCCATGTTTTACACTTTGCTTTAGAAAAACCAATCCAGCGCGGAATTTTTAATTTGGGCACAGGAAAAGCTAGAACATTTTTGGACTTAGCTAATGCAACTTTTGCTGCTATGAAAAAGCCTGTAAAAATTATCTATATTGATACACCTGAAGTCTTAAGACCACGGTATCAGTATTTTACAGAAGCTAAAATGGATCGTCTTATAAAAGAAGGCTATACAACGCCTTTTACTTCATTAGAAAAAGGCGTTGATATTTATAGTGCAGAACTTTCAAAACAAGTGTATTAAGAGTCACGAGTGTATTAAGAATCAAATGAGGAGTGAAACATGGCAAATACGCGCAGTTCATTGAAGCGGGCTAGGCAAAATGTTAAGAGAAATACAAGAAATAAAATCATAAGGAGTAATACGAAATCTACTGTAAGAAATATAGTAGACTTGGTAAAAACAAAAGCACAAGACGCACTAGACCCACAAAAAATATATAGCGCTTATTTATTGGCCGTTAAAACTCTCAGTAAAGCAGCGAGTCGACATGCTATCCCTAAAAAAAGAGCCTCTCGAAAAATCGCCCGCCTTACACGGCTCATTAAAAAAATAGCGCCACAAGCTTTGGTGAGTAAATAATCGAGTATGAGGGGCTGGTAATTTCCAACATTGTCGCATCTGTTTGAGCAGCCCCATCTGAATAAAAATCCGCGCTACTGCAATAACTTAAAGCAAGCGGGGTCAGCGGTAGTTGTTGAAAATAGAACGGGCCGCTTTCGACGAACGCCATCAGATAATAGCTTTGCGATTTTTTCACGGCTGATGTCTTTTTGCTCTTTGCCTGTTATAGCGCTTAAGTTTGTCCCATCCCAATCCAAACCTACTGCTTGTAATTCGTCAAGTGCACAATCTCCGAAATAATATTTAAAAGTCCCTCCAAGCAGTGCCGATGGTGCATTTACTTCTTTTACTAATTCGGCAACCGTAAAGGTTTCTCCTAGTCTTAATTTATTAGAAGGGGATTTTATTCCTACTGGAACTGGACCTCCTAATAAAACCGCAAAATCTTGTGGGTGCTTTGGATCTCTGAGATCATAGGCGATGATTGGAGCTGTTTGTGTTTGTACGGTTTGTGCTGGAGCCGGAGTTGAAGGAGGAAAAAGTGGGCGTATTATAAAATGTGTTGTAGATGGAAATAAATTAGCTATGATTGTTTTGGAAGAGACGTCAGGAGGGGTAATCTCTGAAAAAGAGTTATCTATCTGTACTCCAAGATTGCCTGTACTGTCAACTAAGAGCATTTGTTTATATCCGTGGGGAGGATCCACTGCAAAAATGTTACCAAAACTCTTAGAAACAGGTTCCCATTTAAACCGTACAAGTTTTGTTGTATTGACTGCAGCAGAACCAGGAATCAAAGTTGGGTTAGTGTGCAATCTCACCCACACGAAGTTTTCATTATCAACAAACTCCTCTGCACCCGATAGAGCGCCACCACCAGGGAGTCCATATCTTGAAAATTCTGTTGAGTTCACAGTATTTATTGTCCCATTAAAGCCCCCAGTAAATTTAAATATGATAAAAAATTTATCAGTTAGCACAGCAAGTGTATCTTGAGAAATCATTTGTGTTTGAACGACTTTTCCATATGTGGTTTGATCTAGATAAAATCTACCATTGTGTGGAGTTTGTATAAATCCTTTGCGACCCGGAAGCGCTTCAAATAGAGAAAATTCTCCTGTTTGGTTAACTGCTAGAATATGTGTAGAATCAAACTGGCAAATTGCATGAAAATGCATCTGAGCAAAAACTGTCTCTGTAGAAAACAAAGGAATAGTGTTTGTTAAATATAATGAATTATTATCTAATAAAACCCAATATACTTTTTGATCCATAATGACCATGTTTTTTATGTTTTGAAAATTAAGAACAGACCCAACAGCACTTAACACCCTTGTATCTGGATTAAGTTCAAAGACTCTAAACCCATTGTGTTGTCTCTTTTTAACCCCTGATATAATCTGGAC
>JACQAU010000116.1 GCA_016194835.1 Deltaproteobacteria bacterium | reverse complement strand
TTACCCCCACGTTTAACTTGCATTTCAAAATGATTTGCTTCTTTTAACGACGCTAAATGTTGAAATGCTTGTGCTGGATCCGTAATATCTTGTCCATTAATTTTCATAATTACATCATCATTTTGCAGGCCAAGTTTGTCATAAATGCTTCCAGATACAATCTGGAAGCATTTATATCCTGCTGGCACTCCACCCTCAAAATTTGGAACACATCTGGCCTGAGTTAAAATTTCATTTAAATTTCCAAGCGCTTTGTCCACCTCAGCACGTGTAATATTAAATTGATTTGGTGACACTTTTTCGATCCCAGGTCCAGTCGTTTTTGATCCTCCAAGGGTAATTCTTGGATTTATAGATGCTGGATCATCTGGGAGTTCTACAAACTCTTTGCGTCCTGATAAAATATTTACAAACGTTACACGTCTGGATTCGATTTTAAGCACTTTTATTTTTGCTGGAATTTCATCTTCTACTCTAACCGGGAAAACCATATTCTGTGATTTGTCTTCAATAGTTGCAATAGACCGCAGTTCGTCTTTTAAAATTAATGTGCCAATTAAATTTAAAGGTAGAGTAGTTCTTACAGGTGGACCTGATGCATCTGAAGGCCCACTTGTACTATCACCAGGAATAAGGCCCTGGCTATTAAATAAGTTACGAGAAAAAATAGTCTGATAATTTTCTAGTGTTCTAGTTTTTTTAGTTTCTTCTCTAAATCTGACGGGACGCGCTGGAGGAGGTTCTGGAATATACTTTTCTACTAAAAGTGCAGTTAGGTCAGCAATAAAAAAAGTACACAAAAATATGGTAAGTAATTTGATATAAAATCGCCACCCGCGTCTTTGAAAGGACATACTTATCCATTCTAGAAAGCTCATTAGATCTAGGTGGTGGGGCAAAGTGGCTGCCATATTTTTTGGTAAAATTTTGATTAATTTTTCTCTTATCTGCCATGTTTTAGATTTTTGAACAAGTGGGTGTAGAACCTTGGTGTCAATTTTTTGTCCAACATAAGATGACATTTTTTTAAAACTGTCAGAAATTTTACGCAAATATGTGGATTTTGTTAATGCAGAAAACTTGTTAGCCAATTTTTTTAGTAATGTTTTTAGGCTATTCAAAAAATGTACTCCTCACAATAATTAAAGTAAGCAAATTTGGTGCCAAACATGAGAAAAAAAATGCCTTATAAGTCATGGTAACTATTAAAAATTTTTTTATTTTTATCTGTTAATAATTTGACGATCAATTTTATTGCTCTTTATCTGACAATTTGTCAAAAAAGAATGTAGTTAACTAAAAACAAACGGGCAAAATGGCAATATAATAGGTAAGGCACCCGTTACCTTGGAGGGTTTATGTTATGGAACAAATGAGTTTTATGAAATCTATATTTTTTGGACAAATCAAAGAAGAGCTGATGTTTCCTTATCCAAAGCTACATCCAGACACTACAGAAACAATAAGAATGGTATTAGATGCAGTTAGCAAATTTGCAAATAATTCTTTTAAAACTAACGAATGGGATAAAAAAGGAGAAATGCCAAAAGAAATTATCTCCCACTTGGCTGAGATGGGTTTATTAGGCATTGGAGTTCCTGAAGAATATGGTGGTCTTGGATTTTCACAAACTGCGTATGCCCGTTTGATGGAAGAAATTTCGGGTCATGATGGTTCAGTTGCTGTCACACTAGGTGCTCATCAGAGCATTGGTTTTAAAGCACTTATGCTCTTTGGAACCGAAGAACAAAAGAAAAAATATCTCCCTCGTTTAGCCTCAGGACAGCTCGTAGCTAGTTATTGTCTCACAGAAGCAGGGAGTGGCAGTGACGCTGCTTCGATTAAGACAAAGGCGACACTCTCTTCGGATGCCACACATTATGTTTTAAATGGCAGCAAGCTTTGGATTACTAATGGCGGGATTGCAGGTTTTTTGACTGTTTTTGCAAAAACAGAAGCTACCACAGAAGTTACCGACGGAAAAGGCGAAAAGAAAGAAAAAGTAACTTGTTTCATGGTAGAGCTGCCCATAGATGGAGTTTCAGTAGGCCCAAAAGAAGACAAGTTAGGTATTCGTCACTCTTGGACAAACGAAATTCACTTTGAAAATGTAAAAATACCTATAGTCAATGTTTTAGGTGGAGTAGGGCATGGTTTTAAAGTTGCTATGGGAGTTTTGAATCATGGTCGTCTTGGATTAGCTGCTGGCTGCATAGGTGGTGCAAAAAAATGTCTTGAAACTTCTATAATTCATGCAAACGAACGTGTGCAATTTCAAAAGAAAATTGGCGAGTTTGGGATGATTCAAGAAAAAATTGGTCGCATGATGACAAATATCTATGCTGCAGAAAGCATGGTGTATATGACTACAAGCTTGATTGATCGAAAAAATATTGATTACTCTATAGAAAGTGCGATTACTAAAGTTTTTGCCACTGAAGTTTTGTGGGAATGTGCGGATGAAAATGTTCAAATCTGGGGTGGTGCAGGGTTCATGAAGGAATATCCTTATGAACGCTGGTTAAGAGATGCCAGAATTAATCGCATTTTCGAAGGAACAAATGAAATTTTAAGAGCATTTATTGCACTTTCTGGTATGCAAGGTCCAGGGCAAACACTAGCAGGGTTGGCTGAAGCAATTAAATATCCTCTAAAAGGACTCGGCCCGGTAAGTGATTTTGTTTTAAGGAAAATCAAAAGAAGTGTGGTTGGTGAAACTATTACGAAAGCGCATCCAGAGCTACATAAATTAACTTCGATGATCGAAGAATACGTGCCAGAATTTGCAACACAAGTTGAAGTGCTTTTAAGAAGACACGGTAGTAAAATTCATCTTCGCCAATTTGCACAAAAGAGAATTGCAGATATTGCTATTGATTTGTATGCGATGTCTTGCGTATTATCCCGGGTTACTCGCGCGATCGAAGAAAATGGAGGCAGTGTTGAAAAGTGTGAGCTCGAAATAGCAATTGCCCGGTCTTTCTTTATGCGCTCCAACCGGAGAATTCAGGGCAATCTAAAAGCCATAGACAAAAACGATGACGAGTTAATAAAACTCATTGTCGCTAAGGGCTATGAACTTGAAAAATACCCATTTGATGTTTTAGGTTAATCCCTATCCCTGTCATCTCTACGTCTATTTAAAACAGGGTGCAAGTCTACTATGTCTCCATTCTGAAGCCTTGCCCTTGGCAAGTTTGGATCGACATCCATAAGAGTTCCATTGACTAGTTTGTAGTTGTCTACTTCTGGTTCTAATTGCTGAGTTTTGCTAGCTTCGTCAACATATGACGCAACGGGCATTGGGTCTACAGTAGGATCGAAATTAACTTTGCATTCAATCGCACATCCTCCGTGACAAAAGGACTGGCGAATAATGCCCTTTTTAACTAATTCTTCTGCAACTTCTTCATCACTTCTGGATGGATTTACACGATATCTCTCTCGTAACCCATCAATCTCTCCTCTAGTAGTTTCTAAACTTAATGAAGCCGGACCTTTTTCAATATTTGTATATTCTGCACCTAAACCTAAGTCTCTTAAGGCCATAAATCGTCTGACCAAGAGTTTATCTCTTAGCAAAACAACCTCGGCTGCCGAGAAACCAGCACCAATAAGCGCTTGTTCAATTTGCTGAGAGGATAAACGAGAAATTAATCGTGCTCCCCATTGAGCGTCTTTTTTGCTCATTTTTTCAAAAGCATAGCACTCGTCTAATGTATTAAATTTTACTACTTTGAAATAATAAGTATTATAGAGATCAAGTGCCTGTGGTTCGCCTAAAGTGATATACCATGGAAATCGATCTGCATCTTCAGCACTTTGTTTCACAATGCCAGCAGATTCACCAAGCACACTGCCTGTATCATGCAGATAATGCTTCAAAACATATTGTCCATTACTATTTTTCG
>JACQAU010000006.1 GCA_016194835.1 Deltaproteobacteria bacterium | reverse complement strand
AATTTTATTGCCTCATGCTTCATTATCTGATTTGGGAGCACCGTTTGGACAAGAGGAGAAATGGTTAAAAGAGGTTTACGCGTCGCTTCGTGCTGCTATTATTCATGATACTAGACTTGCTTCGCTAAAAATTCAAGAAATAAAAGATGGCGTAAAAATATTAGGAATTTGGAAATTTCCTGATGGCAAAAAAACATTGGCCAATCCTAAAATGGAACATTTTGATTATCGTGACTTTAGTCCACCACGATATATTGTTGATTTCTGGCTCAAACAAGGTCCAACTCTTTTGGAAGTAAAGACTAAAGAATCTAAAATGAAGAAAATTAAACTTCAAAAAGCGGACATAGCTTTAGCTAAAAAGAAAGAACAAACCAGGCAAACTCTACGTAAACAAAAAGAAGAATTAGAAGATATTATTCAATTTTGCAATCTTCCTCAGGATGATAGTAACGCAGTTTTTTTACCTTTTTACCCTGTCCATGAAAGTGTGAATTTTAAGCCATGGTTTTGGAATAATTTGCCAGATCAAAATTATACATATCCGGAACCAAATATCGATGGATCCGAACAAAAATATGTACGACTTGCACTTGCTCTCTATAAAAGAGGAAATTCTGCACTTGCCTTGAAGGTTATTGAATTTTTGGAGGCGGAGTTTCCTTCTTCTGCTTATCTTGGTGAGACTGATTTTTTAAAAGCTAATGCCTTACTTAAAGTTGGTTTAAAAAATGAAGCAAAACAAGTAATGGAACAAATTTTGCTTCACAAAAAGGATCCACAGGCGACGTTTCAGACTGCTGTTTTTTTGGCTGCAAATGCTTTAGAATCCAATGCACACTTATTAGCGCTAGAGCATTTTTTGTGGTTGATTCAAAATTACCCAGAACACCCATTAGTGTGGGCTTTTCATTTTGCTGCAGCAGAATCACTTTATGCTTTAAGACAAATAGAAAGGGCCGCAAAAGAGTATCAGTGGGTATTGCTTAATGCTCCAACTGCTGAACTTAGAGCACAAAGTGCTTTGCGTATAGGAGATTTGTATTTATTAAGACATGAACACGACAGATCCTTAGCCGCCTATTACCAAGGACTTAAAAATTTTCCAGAAGAAGCTAAAAAATTTCCAAGTATTCATATCAATCGTGCAGAAAGTCTGTATTGGCTAAAAGATTGGAACAGGGCTGAAGCTGAGTTTAAAAAGTTTTTGGAGAATTTTCCCTCTCATCCAGCAGGTTGGAGAGCTACATTCAGATTGGGCGAAATCTATGCAAGAAAAGTCGGTACAGAAGTCCAATCTGTTTCACGAAAATGGTTTTATGACACCATAAATCGTTATCCTACAAGCGCAGGCAGTACTTTGGCAAAAATGAAACTTATACCATGTGGAGATCATGCTGGTTTGGATTTTATTGGCATTAAACGGTTTTTTGAACTAGAAGTTAAAGATTTTATAAATATTACGGAACTTGATCTAAAGAAATTTCCGGACTTCAAAGCTTTAACCAAAGTTCGTACTTATGTTTCGCTGGGACAGTTTTCTGAGGCTGTGAGTGCATCTATTGATGAGATGGAAACTTTAAAGTCACAATCAACAGTGAAGGATCAAGTCGAAAAAGTTTTACAATCAGTATTTAGAAAAACAGTTTTAACACTAATTGAGGACGGTAAAAAATTCGAAGCGCTTAATTTTTACCAGACCAATTTGATTTTTCATCCAGAAGTAAAAAATATTTTACATGGTAACGAATCTGATTATTTATACAAGCTTTCGCAGGCGGCTTCTGACTTGGAGTTAGGCGAAGTTGCAAAAGATTTAATAAAAAGTGCACAAAAAATAGACGTAAGTATTCAAGCAAGAACACCTTCTTCACAAGCAACTGAGGCTAGTGATATTTTGATTGACGAGAAATTAAAAATTTCTGAAAAGAAATTTACTGAAGCCAAAGCGCTTTGGATTTTAGAAGGATTTACAGCAGATAAAAAAATCAGAGAATTGTTATCACCTATAATACCTGAATCGTCTTATTCTCACGAAAGTGAAATTATATTAGGATTATTAGATGAGAAAAAAAGTGAGTTTAATCTTGCTCTTATGCATGCTCTTAAATCACAACTTCTACAAGGCCATAATGTGTTGTTTCATTTTTGGATTGCTTCTCTTTACTTCAAAACAGGTGATTTTCAGTCTGCATTACAGATTGTTAGAAATATAAAAGATGGATATGAGTATTCAAAAGCTTTAATTCATATCGGGGACGACAAGAATCTTAAAATAGCTCAGGATAAGCTTGAGTTACTTGCAAAGTCTAAGGAAGAAAGTGTTTGGAGAAAACTGGCAAGTGAAACACTTGCGAATCTAAAAGCCAAGGAGGGCAAAATATGACAGAAATTGTGACTGCAGATCATAGGATGTTAGAAATCATTGAACTAACCAAAACTGTTGCAACCAGTAAGGCAACAGTACTGATACAGGGAGATAGCGGAACTGGCAAGGAGCTCATTGCGCATTTAATCCATATGCATAGTCCAAGAGCAGCTCGCCCTTTTGTAGCAATTAATTGTGCCGCTATTCCTGATAATTTGCTAGAAAGCGAACTTTTCGGTTACGAACGGGGTGCATTTACTGGAGCAGTAAACACTAAGGCTGGAAAATTTGAATTTGCCAATGGAGGAACCCTCCTTCTAGACGAAATTTCTGAAATGGATATTAGACTACAGGCAAAGCTCCTGAGGGTGATTCAAGAAGGTGAGGTAGATCGTATTGGTGGCAGAAATTCTATAGCAGTAGATGTAAGAATCATTGCAACCACAAATCGAAATCTATCAGAGTGCGTAAAAGAAGGTAAACTAAGAGAAGATTTGTTTTATAGATTAAAT
>JACQAU010000195.1 GCA_016194835.1 Deltaproteobacteria bacterium | reverse complement strand
TTTTTTTTTTTTTATCTTCAGAAACTCCATCCAGCCAAATACGACTCCCAGTAAACACACTAATAAACCAAAACTGAGTAGAGTCGTACCACTAACTACCCAACCAAATAGATTGTATGTGGATGTCAGTTCGGGAATATGAAGCTCAGTCTCACTTGCTATGGCTAATGATTGAAACAAAACACCGGAAATTACAAAGCTCAATAACAACTTTAATTTCATAGTCTTATCCTCTATAAGTTTATATAACTACATTTGTCAGTTAAAATTCATGCTATTTTTATTTCATAATTGAGACTGAAACTATTGTCAAAGTGTTTCGTCATATTCTAGTATAAAAGAATTGGAGTAACACCTATGTCAGAAATTAATACCTATAAAACACATACAACTTTAAAACTTGATAACAAAACATATCATTATCATTCCTTGAAAACATTTAGCCAAAAGCAGAATTTTTCGAAACTACCCTATTCACTAAAAATTTTATTAGAAAACTTACTTCGTTTTAACGGTGAAACAACATCAAAAACACAAAATAGCATAAACGCACTCTTAAACTGGAATCCAAAAGCCACACCGGACACTGAGATTCAATTCATGCCTGCACGCGTGTTACTACAGGATTTTACAGGAGTTCCAGCCATTGCCGATCTTGCCGCAATGCGCTCTGCCATAGGAAAATTAGGAGGAGATCCAAAAAAAATTAATCCCCTACTACCTGCTGACTTAGTGATTGACCACTCTATTCAAGTTGACGCATTTGGATCACCAAATGCTCTGAATACCAATACAACACTTGAGTTTGAAAGAAACAAAGAACGTTACCGCTTTTTAAAATGGGGACAGAACGTCTTTAAAAATTTTAGAGTTGTGCCACCTGGCACTGGCATTGTGCATCAAGTAAACCTTGAGCATCTCTCTCACATTGCTATTACCAGTACCGTAAATGGCGAAGAATGGGTATATCCTGACACTTTAGTTGGTACAGATTCACACAGTACAATGGTTAATGGACTAGGTGTTTTAGGTTGGGGAGTTGGTGGGATCGAAGCAGAAGCTGCTCTCTTAGGACAGCCGTGTTCTATGTTAATTCCTCAAGTGGTGGGATTAAAACTTACTGGAGAGATCCCAGCTGGGACAACTGCAACGGATTTAGTACTTACAATTACACAAATTTTACGAAAACAAGGAGTTGTCGGAAAATTTGTAGAGTTTTTTGGACCCGGACTAAATAATCTCTCTCTTGCGGATCGCGCCACTGTAGCCAACATGGCTCCTGAATATGGCGCTACAGTTGGTTTATTTCCAGTCGATGAAAAAACTTTAGGTTATTTCAGACTTACCGGAAGAGAAACGAAAGTGCCTCTTATTGAAACTTATTTTAAAGAACAGGGCTTATTTTACCAACCTGAACAACCAGAACCAAGTTATTCAGACGTGGTGGAACTAAAACTTGATGCGGTCGAGCCATCGTTAGCTGGACCATCTCGTCCACAAGATAGAGTAGCACTTCACCAAGTACCACAATCATTTCAAAGCAAATCTGAACTGGTTAAACCAGCTAAACTGGCTGAACTGGAAAATGGATCCGTAGTGATTGCTGCAATTACAAGCTGCACGAACACCTCAAACCCATCAGTTTTAATTGCAGCCGGGCTTTTAGCAAAACAAGCTGTCGAAAAAGGATTGAAAACAAAACCATGGGTAAAAACCAGTCTCGCTCCCGGATCCAAGGTAGTTACTGATTATTTAACTGAGTCTGGGCTTATGAATTATTTAGAAAAACTCGGGTTTTATCTGATTGGTTATGGGTGTACCACTTGTATCGGCAATAGCGGACCCCTACCGGAACAAGTCACTAAGGCCATACAAGAAGGCGATCTTTCAGTTGCAGCCGTACTATCAGGCAATAGAAATTTCGAAGGACGAGTACATACTCAAGTAAGAGCAAACTACCTAGCTTCACCGCCACTAGTAGTGGCCTACGCTTTAGCTGGAAGCGTAAAAATAAATTTAACTAAAGAGCCAATAGGAACAGATCAGACTGGAAAGAGCGTATATTTAAAAGACATTTGGCCAAGTGAAGATCAAGTGGCAAAATATACCGAAAAATTTGTTACAACTTCACAATTCAAAAAAAGTTATACAGACGTTTTTAATGGTGATTCACACTGGAATACACTTCAGGTCGAAGCCAATGAGTTATACGAATGGGATGCAAAATCCACTTATATTAAAGAACCGCCTTTTTTTAAAGACATTCAAAAAGACCCTCTAGAAATTAAGGATTTCAAAAATGGACGAGTTTTAGCGTGGCTTGGAGATTCGGTTACAACTGATCATATTTCACCTGCCGGGTCATTTAATAAAACATCACTCGCTGGGCAGTATTTAATGAGTCTTGGGATAGATCCAAAAGATTTTAACTCTTATGGTGCGAGACGTGGAAATCATGAAGTCATGGCCCGAGGCACCTTTGCGAATGTGCGCTTAAAAAACCTA
>JACQAU010000194.1 GCA_016194835.1 Deltaproteobacteria bacterium | reverse complement strand
CAACAATTAGGTGTTCCCGTCTCCACCTGGGTACCATATTAAATTGCTGACTAGTTACTATTTTCCTTTATCTATTTCTGCTGAAGCAGATTTTAGCTTTTTAAGAATATCAGGCTCAGTTTCTAAAATATTTTGTGCTTGACCTGCTTGGTCATTTATTTTAGAGTCATGCAACATGTGCAAGGTAGTAGCCATAATTCCTGCGCGCTTTGGATCGACTCGTTTGCCAGGAAAACCTCTCATTAAAATTAAAAGAAAAGGTCAAGAAAAACCCCAAGAAAAACCAATGATTGAGTGGGTTTATGAAGCTGCAAAAAAAGTCAAAAACATAATCGACGTCTATGTTGCTACAGAGGACGAAAGAGTATCTGATGCTGTTAAACATTTTGGAGGAAAGGCGATTTTAACTCCAAATACCTTAAAAAGTGGCACAGATCGGGTTGCTTTTGTGGCTAAAGATATTTCGGCTGATATTTACATAAACATTCAAGGGGACGAACCTTTTTTAGAGCCTTTTGTTATTGAAAGTGCATTGAATTTGGTTTTGACTAAAAAATTTACAATTGGAACGGCAGCTACTTTTTTTAAAGATATTAACGAAGTACAAAATCTAAATACTGTTAAGGTATTGGTTGATTCAAATATGCGTGCTATTTATTTTTCAAGATTTCCTATTCCGTATAGTAGAGATGGCATTCCTCTTGCTCTAACTTCAGTGATTTGTAAAAAACACATAGGTGTTTATGTTTATACAAGAGATGCTTTATTGCATTTTGCAGGGCTGAGGCAAACAGAGTTAGAAAAGGCCGAAGCATTAGAGCAACTAAGAGCAATGGAACATGGTATCCCTATAGGGGTGAGCATTGTAGATTGTGATTCTATTGGAATAGACACTCTGGAGGATTTAGAAAAAATAAAATTTTATGGCTAAAAAACGAAAATACATTTTTGTTACAGGTGGGGTGTTATCGAGTATAGGAAAAGGGATTAGCGCGGCATCTATTGGTATGCTTATGGAACAACGCGGCATCAAAGTTACCATGCTCAAGATGGATCCATATCTCAATGTTGATCCAGGCACGATGAATCCTTTTCAGCATGGCGAAGTTTTTGTTTTAGATGATGGAGCAGAAACTGATTTAGATTTAGGGCATTATTCAAGATTTGTAGAGCACGCGCATTTTACTGGTAAAAATAGTTTCACAACCGGTCGTATATATGACGCCGTTATCCGCCGTGAACGGGCAGGTGGTTATTTAGGAAAGACTGTTCAAGTTATACCTCATATTACAGATGAAATTAAAAAACAAATTAGAGCAGGCTCTGAAGATTCTGATTTGGCAATTATCGAAGTCGGTGGAACAGTTGGAGATATCGAAAGTTTACCATTTTTAGAAGCTATCAGACAAATGAAATCAGACGAAGGAGCTGAAAACGTGCTCTATATTCATTTGACGTTGGTGCCTTATTTGTCTTCTGCCGGTGAGCTTAAAACAAAACCTACCCAGCACAGTGTTAGAGAGCTCCGAGAAATTGGTATTCAACCTGATATTTTGCTTTGTCGCAGTGATCGCAATCTTTCAAAAGAGGTTAAAGATAAAATTGGTCTTTTTTGCAACTTGCAGGGCGAGCATGTTTTTAGTGCAATTGATGTAAACAATATTTATGAAGTGCCATTGTTTTTACATGAAGAAGGATTAGACGAAAAAATTGTAGAAAAACTTGGCATTTGGACCGGGCGCCCAGATCTTTCAAAGTGGAAAAAAATGGTCGACAAAATCAGAAATCCAAAAAACGAAATCGTAATTGGCATAGTTGGAAAATACACTGATTGGCGAGACAGTTATAAGTCACTCTCCGAAGCACTTATCCATGGAGGAGTGGCTAATGACACAAAAGTCAACATGCTTTATATTGACTCTGAAGAAATTGAAAAAAGAAAAAATCAAGATTTGTTAAGCAAAGTACATGGCATTTTAGTGCCTGGTGGTTTTGGGGAGCGAGGGATCGAAGGAAAAATCGAGGCTATTCGTTTTGCAAGGGTTCAAAAAACTCCATTTTTTGGTATTTGTCTGGGCATGCAACTTGGAGTGATTGAATTTGCTAGAAATGTATGTGGTATGAAAAATGCCAATTCTTACGAATTTAAGCCTGATGGAGAAGCAAATGTCATTGATCTTATGGAATCTCAAAAATCAGTGACCGATAAAGGAGGCACAATGCGACTTGGTGCGTATCCTTGTCAAATTTTAACCAAGCACCGTGGACATGCTACAAAAGCACATGAAGCATATGGAAAAGAAAATATTTCTGAAAGACATAGACATCGTTTTGAGGTCAATAATAATTTTAGAGGTAGTTTAGAAGAAAAAGGGCTTTTAGTTACTGGCAAGCATATTTATTTAGAAAATAAACTAGAGCTGGTAGAAATTATCGAACTACCCGAGCACCCATGGTTTTTGGGTTGTCAGTTTCATCCAGAGTTTTTGAGTAAGCCACTAAAACCACATCCTTTGTTTGTTGCATTTATTAAGTCTGCGTTAGAGAATTCAAAGACTTTGCAAAAGAGTTTTCCAGGAGTTTAGATCATGGAGTTTATATGGTGCCATTGATTGTAGGTCTATGTGTTATAGAAGACGAGGGTATTGTTTTAGAGACTGCTCAAGAACTTAAGAAACAGCTACAGGGTTTGCCTGTTCAGTTTTATTTTAAAGCATCATTTGATAAGGCTAACAGGACCTCGCTGGAGAGTTTTCGTGGTCCTGGCTTAATAGAAGGACTTAAGATTTTAGATAGGGTAAAAACAAAAGTCGGAGTGGCACTTTGTACTGATTTTCATACACCAGATCAGGCGGTGCTTGTAGCAGAGTTGGTAGATGTATTACAGGTGCCTGCTTTTTTGTGTAGACAGACGGACATGATTGTATCTGGCGCCAAAGCGGCATTGAAATTTCAAAGAAAGCTTAATATTAAAAAGGGGCAGTTTTTGTCGCCCAAGAGTGTAAAAAATATAGTAGAAAAAGTAAGAACTGTTCTGCATCACGAAGAAAGTGCTTTAGGTGATTTTTTATGCATTACCGAAAGAGGGGTTAGTTTTGGGTATAATGATTTAGTGGTTGATATGACTTCTTTTCAGTGCATTAAGGAATTTGGTGTTTCCGTTATTTATGATGTCACGCATTCTATACAAGTTCCAGGAGGAGCTTTAGGTGGAAAAGCAACGGGTGGGAAAAGAGAATATCTAGAAGTTTTGGCGCGTGCCGCGGTAGCCGCTGGAGCAGACGGTATTTTTATGGAGTGTCATCCAAATCCACCATTGGCAAAAAGTGATGGACCCAATGCTTTTTACTTAGAGCATGTGGGAGCTTTTGTAAAACAGCTATTAGAAATCAAATCATTGGTTGGAACACTGCCAAGGGTTACCGAGGGTTATTAGATGATGCCATCGCAACTTCAAAGTATCACAGAGGCTAGTAAACTATTAGAAACAAAAGATTTACAAGATCGTCTCAAGAAAATCAAACTATTGATTTTAGATGTGGATGGTGTGTTGACAGACGGCAGGATTTTTTGGTTAGAGAGTCAGGGTTGGACCAGATATTTTAATGTTAAAGACGGCTATGGTCTTGTGCTACTGAGGAAATCAGGAGTGCAGATTGCCGTAATTAGTGGAGGAGACTCCAAAGATGTCAGATTTAGGATGAAATTTTTAAAAATTCAGCACGTATTTTTAGGTGATGAAGCGAAACTTAAGGCTTTAGATAAAATTCAGAAAACAACTGGTTTTGATTATGAAGCAATGGCTTTTATTGGAGATGACCTTTACGATATTCCGATTATCGAAAAAGTAGGCTTTAGTGCTACTGTCCCGCACGCAGTGCCAGAAGTGAAAAACAAAGTACATTATATTACAGAAAATCATGGGGGTTGGGGAGCTGTGAGAGAAGTTGCTGATGCAATTAGGGCTGCCAGAGCAAACGAGCATTAGTTATAATTGCAGGCTTATTTTTGGTTAAAATAGTAAACATATTAATCAGTTATAAAAAAAGCTTGCATTTATGACCAATATATACGATAATATATAT
>JACQAU010000193.1 GCA_016194835.1 Deltaproteobacteria bacterium | reverse complement strand
GAGAGCGCTAAAGGGTGGCAACACACAGGAAGAAGCAGAGGCTACCGAAACCAAACTGAGAGATGACCTTTTAAGAGGGATTAATCCAGCCGCATGGCTCACAGAAACAGCAGACGAAACAGTATCTGAGCTGATTGAACTATTTTATCAAACACCACACTTTCAGAGCTGTAGTGAAAGTTGGAGGCAGATTATGCACTGTCATTTAAATGGTCATATAAAGTCAATGCTTGGAAATCTCCGTTTTTCAGAGTTGACCCGCGACAAGCTTTATAATTTTTATCTTGAACTTAAAAAAAAATACAATCTATCGCACAATTCTATTCAAAAATACCATCTCAAGTTATGTTTTTTGGGGGATATTTATGTTGAGCGACACCCAGATAAAATAAATATACCCAGACAACTAAAGGATTTTTTAAAACGCTTTCCGCGACAAGAACCAAGACGTGAGATTAATTTTCTCACGCCTGATGAGATTGACAAAGTGTTGGCAGAACTTAGGAAAACAACAAGTGACATCGCTTACCATTTTACAAAGTTACTGGTGCACACGGGTATGCGACGAAATGAGGCTAGAGACTTGAAATGGACAGATATTGATTATGAAGGTGGATTTATTCATATCAGAAAATCAAAAAATGGCAAAAGCCGCAGTATTCCTATCGAGTTAGGAGCAATCGAAGCACTTGATGAAATGCCTCGCAGGCACGAGTTTATTTTTGTGAATAAAAATGGTTTGCGCCCAAATAAATATAGTCTTCGTGAGCCGTTTCAAAGGGCTGCAAAGAGAGTTGGTATCGAGAAACGTGTGGATTTACATTCTCTTCGTCATTCCTATGGTTCCAATAAAATCCGCGCAGGCTGGGGACTAAAAAAAGTTTCTATGCTTCTTGGACACTCTGACATTAGTCTCACCGCACGAGTGTATTTACAGCCGGATCAGCAGGAAAAATGGACACGGCTACAATTATGGCAATGATTCAGATGCTACAACAACAGCTTTCTCAGACACAAAACAACAATATTGAAGTTGCACAATCACCAATACAGAAAAAGATCGAAAATCTCAGAAAAACTCAGATTGCATCGACAATAGCTCCAAAAAACCACTCTTTATGCTACGCCGGTGCTACGCGGGTACAAAAAAAGCCGCATAAACTCGCATCCAACCCAGCAAACAAAAACGAAAAACCCATTTTATTACAAATACTTACTAAAAATCGGGGCGTAGCGCAGTCTGGCTTAGCGCACTTGCATGGGGTGCAAGGGGTCGTGGGTTCAAATCCCGCCGCCCCGACCAAACCGAACCTATTAATATTAAAAGATATTTTTGATTTTTTCGGAAGATTTTGCTGCACTTTTGTGCGGCCTTTTTTCCGTCCCGTTACATCGGCGTTACATAAAGGGGTCATTTCAGATGAAATTGTCAACGCGTTCTGAGTATTTCGGAGTTCTTCAGACTTGTTCTGCACTAGTGCTTTTTTGTTTGTTGGAACTCCGACAACGTTTCCGATCTGAGCTTTTAAAAGCTGTTCTTGGAGCATCTGAATCATTGTCATAATAGTTGCTACGTCCATTCCTCCGGCCAACGTCTCTTCATTCTTATTTAAAAATGCAGATACATCACTCTGGTTCTTTCTACTATTTTGCTTTTCTGTAATATTGTCAAATCTAAAATCGTCTTGAACCTTTAAATCTCCATCAAGAAGGTGTGTATAAACACGAGCGGTCAAACTAATATCAGAGTGACCCAAAAGCATGGAAACTTTTTTTAGACCCCAACCTGCACGGATTTTATTAGAACCATAGGAATGTCTAAGCGAATGTAAATCAACGCGTTTTTCGATACCTATTCTTTTTGCAGCCCGTTGAAATGGTCTTCGTAAACTGTGCTGATCAGGGCGAGCACCATTCTCATGCACAAAAACGTATTCATTTTTTCTTGGCATCATCTCAAGCGCCTCTCTGGCACCATGCTCAATCGGAATGCTGCGGCTTTTGCCATTCTTTGATTTTCGGATGTGAATAAATCCGCTTTCATGGTCAATGTCGGTCCATTTCAGATTTCTGGCCTCGTTTCGCCGCATGCCTGTATGAACCAAAAGCTTTGTAAAAGGATATGCAATATCACTGATTGTATTTTTCAGCTCATTAAGAATTTTTTCAATTTCCTCTGGAGTCAAAAAATTGATTTCCCTCCTTGGTGCCTCGCGTGGAAAGCGTTTTTTAAAATCCTTCAGTTGCCTTGGTATATTAATTTTGTCGGGGTGCCTTTCTAAGTAAATATCACCTAAAAAACAAAGCTTCAGATGGTATTTTTGAACCGAACTATTGGTCAAATTATGTTTATTCTTTAGCTCCAGATAAAATGCATACAGTTTGTCCCGTGTCATTTCTGAAAACTGAAGATCCCCCAGGCGTTTCTTAATTAGGCCTTCATAG
>JACQAU010000192.1 GCA_016194835.1 Deltaproteobacteria bacterium | reverse complement strand
CTGAAAAAGGCTCGTTCAGTAGAATCTAGGTAGATTCAAGCATCCCGCTTGTTTTTAATAATTCATACGCTGAATTATTAGCATAAACACTCGGAATAAAATTAACAAACCCTGTAAGATATTTTATGAGAGTATTTTCTTTTTCAATTAGGAGAGATGGCTTGCCTTGTTTTGAAACTATTTTAATAGGATCTCTCTCTAAATAAAGATTGTCTGACATTCTTCTTTTTACAAGCTGATTTATACCCCTTGCTATAATGATATCCTTGTCTGGAATGTCTACTAAAAACCACTCCGTGCCGTTGCCATGTTTGCTTAAAATATTTTGAAATTCTTTTGTAATTGTATTAATTTTTTGTATTAATTTCATTTTTTCTCTTTCGTCTTCGCTTAAAATTCGATGCTTAAACAAAGGATGAATAAGTGTTTTTGGAGGCTTTCTATATAGTAACATCGATATGAGCTCGTTAGTTTTAGTGTCTTTTAGTGGTTGATGCTGTGATATTTCTGTTAAACGATTGATAAAGTAAATATCATTCCACCAGAAAAAACGCGAATCTTGAGTTTCAATCATATTTAACAGATCTTGAAACTGATACATTAAGTCGTGTTCTAAAAGTGTTTTCGTAATATGCGATGCCATGATGTCAAATTTTGCAGACTCTTGATTTTTAATGACCTGGCTGTACCAGCTAAAACGTGCCATCAAAAAATCATCAATTGCATGAATGGCGTTTTCGCTAACCCCAAATGAGAGTTGATCTTTTTTTGCATCAAAAGTAACTAGGTTAGCTAAAATGTATTCTCTATCAAAATGGCCATATTTAATACCTGTGTAATAAGCATCTCTGAGTAGATAGTCCATACGATCTGCATCTAAATCGGAGTGCATTAGTTGATTTGCAATTAAATAAGGCGAATCACCCTTGATAATCTTTGAGATTAGTCTTACATCAAAACCATAGTCCTCTAGTATTTTTGTAATTCCATCTTCATAACGAGTGTTTTTTATTATAAAAGATCCTAAATGCTCATGTGAGTTGGGAAGGTTTTTGGGAGATTTTTTTTCCCTTTCTCTGCGAAAATCATGTCCATGGCGAATGTATGCGTTTTCGATAGCATGACTAAATGGAAAAGTTCCAATGTCGTGCAAAAGAGCCGCAATTCGTAAACTCTTGTGTAACATGGTTTTTGGGCTTTTAGATTTTGATTCAAAAAGTTCTTGATCTGAAACAGCAAGCCCCAAAGCCTGAAGCATTTGTTGTGTGGTGTGTAAAACTCCTATAACATGCGAAAATCTATTGTGTTCAGCTCCTGGAAAAATATAGTTGGCGAATCCCAATTGTTTGATCCATCTCAATCGTTGAAAAAAAGGGGAATCTAAAATTTTTTCTTCCCACTCCGTGATAGGAATAAAACCATAGAGAACATCGTAAATTACACTGGCGTTTTTGTGTCCCATATCTTTTTAGGTTCATTATTTAAGTCTAAAAATAAATTCAAAATTTTTTCATGCTGCATTATATTTGATTCTTTCTGGCCATATCTTCTTACTGCAAATGTCTTGGCTTGAATTTCTTTATCACCGGCAACTAATGAAAATGGAATTTTTTCCATTTGTGCTTCTCTTGTTTTTAGTCCCATGGATTCATTTCGAGCGTCTAAATCTACTCGTAAATTATATTTCTTTAAGATATTAAAAAAATCCCTACAATAAGGTTCATGTATGTCTTTGATTGTTATTATGCGAGCTTGAACAGGAGCCAACCAAAATGGAAAAGCTCCTCCCACATGTTCAATAAGGATGCTCATAAATCTTTCGATACTTCCCAAGACTGCGCGATGAATCATTACAGGTCTTTGCGCCCGGCTGTCCTTGTCAATGTATTCGAGCTCAAATCTTTCTGGTAAGTTAAAATCCAGTTGAATGGTGGTTAGTTGTGTTTCCCTTTTTAAAGCATCTTTTACGTAAAAATCAATTTTAGGGCCGTAAAAAGCACCGTCTCCCGGATTTAGTTGATATGGTTTATGAAGAGAATCTAAAACAGATTTCAAGACTGTTTCAGCTTGATCCCAGAGGGCATCCGAGCCAACTCTTTTGGGTGGTCTAGTAGCTAAGAAAATTTTAGATTCGAACTGAAAAAGCTTGTGAGTTTTTAAAGTCATTTCTATGATCTGTGCAATTTCGTCACCAATTTGAGCTGGAGTGCAGAAAATATGTGCGTCATCTTGGCAAAAACTTCGCACACGAGTTAGTCCAGATACGGCACCAGATCTTTCATAGCGGTGGAGTCTGCCAAAATCAGCAAATCTTAATGGTAAATCACGATATGAGCGTTTGTTAGACGAATAAACAAAAGTTGACGCTGGACAATTCATTGGTTTAATGGCGTATTCTCTTTCGTCAACCTCTGTAAAATACATGTTTTCAAAATAGTTGTCATAGTGTCCGCTTTTTTTCCAAAGTGAAATATCCAAAATTTGCGGTGTAATGATTTCTTCATAATTAAAAGGTCCATAGAGGTTACGGATATATTCAATAAGTGTATTATAAATAACAACCCCTTTGGGGTGAAAAAATGGGCTTGCAGGAGCTTCTGGATGAAAGCTAAATAAATTTAGTTCTTTGCCTAGCTTTCTGTGATCACGTTTTTTTGCTTCTTCGAGAAGGGACAGGTGTTCGTCTAATTCTTGTTGGGTGTTAAAGGCTGTGCCATATATTCTTTGGAGTTGTGGATTTTTTTCACTTCCTCTCCAATATGCACCTGCAATAGAAAGCAGTTTGAACGCTCGGATTTCTCCGGTTGTATTTACATGTGGTCCTCTACACAGATCAGTAAAGTCACCTTCTTGATAAGAGCTTACTGTTTTTGCGGCCAGCGTATTTTGCAATGTTTCGATAATTTCGATTTTATAAGTTTGATTTAGGTTTTTGAAAAGCAAAAGCGCGTCATTAATAGTGTGTTCCGCTTTTTGAAAACGGGAATTAGCTTTGATAATTTTTTTCATTTCTAATTCAATTTTTGGGAGGTCTTCTGGTGAGAGTTTTAT
>JACQAU010000159.1 GCA_016194835.1 Deltaproteobacteria bacterium | reverse complement strand
GTAACAACTATTGTGGCCAGTCTTGCAATATTGGTTTCTCATAACGTGCGAGCGCAGGACGCACGGGACTCAGGGAATGCATTTATTGAACAATATAAAAGAATCATGCAATTAAGTGAAATGCATTTTTTTCACAGCGTTCAGATGCAAAAAGCTAAGGTTAATGGGAACGAAGCAGTGGCACAAATGTACAAAGACCGGGCAAAACAAGATTGGAGTGTCTTAGAACGTGAGTTAGATAAAGTAAAAAATATACGTGCACTATACGATACAAGTCAAAAAGCTTTTGAAACAATAGGGAGATTAGAAAGTCAATATGAACTGCGCCTTACAAATGGGCAATCTACGGATAGTAATTTTGAAAAAGCACATATTTCTTCAAAACTAACTACACTACTAAGAATCATAAAAAGGTCGAGCGAATCACCCGGAAGCAAGGACGATGACCTTAATGCACAAATTAAAGCTCATATTCGGGATATGAACAATTATTTAGCAAATGCAGACATACCCCAGCAAATTACAGCATATGATGACCCAGCATCCAATGGTATAATTGGCGAAGGTATACAAAGCGCCATGGCAGAAATTGATGCCACCTATACAGCCATTGCAGCGCCACAAGTTGCGGCGCCACCATATGTAGCACCGAGACCTGTTGCCAAAGGCACTGTCACGCTACCACCAGTTACAGAAGAAGCAGACTCACCACTAGTCAGAGAAGAGCGAGAACCTGCTAGTGGACCCGCTGGTGCCGTTGGAAAAGATGGTGCGGTTGGACCCCAGGGACCGACAGGTGTCGCTGGAAAAGATGGCACTAATGGAAAGGAAGGCGCCAAGGGTGACGCCGGAAAATCAGTAAGTGCTGAGATGGAAGATAAAGAAAAAGAATTTGTTAAACAAATTCAAGCAGCAGGCACTGCGGCTGAAGCTAAAGGTAATGAGTTTTCTATTGCTCTAGAAAAAGCAAAAATGGCTTCAGGAAATGCTGAAAAAATACAAAAAGAGAAACTAACTGACTTTAATAATAGGCGCCAAAGGTTTACGGATAAAATTCTACACCTTAATAGTGAACTAATAAAAGCTGATGGCGAAAATGATCAACAAAGTGCTGAAGCAATCAAAGAGGAAATAAGAATGGCTGAAAACGACCTCAGCGCTCTCAATAAAGAAGAAGGAAAGTACCAAAATGAACTAGATAAGACCAGCAAAGCCTTAGCAGAAGCTAAAAAAATTCTAGGCGAAAAAGAAAGTTTAGCACTTGAATCAGAACTTAAAACGTTAGAACCAGATAAAGGGATACGCACACAACCAGATGCTAAAAAATTTGATGCAGTGACCGATTTGGCAAAAAAGCAAATAAAATTTCAACAGCTTAAAGACGCCATAGATGCACATATGGACACCGTTAAAGACAATTACTTCGAATCACGACTTTTAGGCAAAGATATAGATAAACTAAAAGAACAGTTTAAAGATCTTTATAGCGACGCAGAGAAGGCGTTGAAACAAATGGCAGAGGAGCGATTGAATAAAACATTACTTGGAAATTATGTTAGAGAGCAAGCAAAAAAAATTGGAGCAGCTATTGCCTGCCGACAAGCGGAGTTTGCCGTAGCATGTAACAAGGAAGATGCTGCAAAAAGTGCTGAGGCTCTTGATAAATTACTAGAAGAGGCACTACAGTCTCCTCGAGATAAATATTTATTAGAACAAATAGGAAAGGCAGGAACCGCAAAAAAAGAAGCAATAAAAGTAGTAACAGATGATACCAAATTACCTGGTGTAGACAAAATACCTGCACCTGAAGCAGCAGACTTAGCGCCAAAAAAGAAGCCAGCGGTAACTAGCGATATAATATTATGAATAGCCATATATAGAGCATATGTAAAAATCTTTTAACCAAACCAGAGAGCAGGTTTTGAGGAGCCTGCTCTCTTTTTATGTTAATTAATAATATATCTAGAATGAGACCAGGATGACTAAAATTCTTAAGTATTACACAAAAACAGCCCCATGATATTGCACCCTACGGTCATAAACACACCCTTGTTTTTGCATCTTAATGTGTTAAAATGATGAAATGATAGAAAGACATCAAATCCACTACCTCAATAATTGGTTTAAGCAAAAGAAAAGAAAACCGATCATTCTTCGCGGTGCTCGTCAAGTGGGGAAGTCCACTTTAGTTAAAAATTTTTGTAAAAAAAATAATCTGGTTTTGCATGAAATAAATTTTGAAATTACAACACTTCAAACTCTAAAAAACTTAGAGGGATTAGATATTGATCTTGTTGTCAAAGAAATTGAGGTAAAAACCAAGCACACAATTGATTCCTCGAAGTCTGTTGTTTTTTTTGATGAAATTCAGGCTAACGCTGTCGCGCTTCAGGCCCTAAGATATTTTTTCGAGTCAGATAAAAATTTGGCAGTTATTGCGGCAGGTTCGTTGTTAGAACTTACTCTCGATGACCACGAATATTCTATGCCTGTGGGGCGAGTCGAATATCTACACATGGGGCCTTTGAGCTTTTTTGAGTTTTTAAAAGCACATAAAGAAGAAATGCTATGGCAACATTTACAAGACAAGAATTATAAAGTTGTTGCTCAAAATAGCGAGCTCCTAGAAAAAAAGCTAAGGGAATATTATTTTATCGGTGGAATGCCAGAAGCAGTGTCCACCTCTATAGAGCAGGATAGTTTTTTAGAGGTAAGCAAAGTTCACTCGGCTATCTTACAAACTTATAAATCTGATTTTGCCAAATACAAAACACGTATAGGTTTTGATCAATTATCAAAAATTTTCGACATCATACCTAATGCTT
>JACQAU010000113.1 GCA_016194835.1 Deltaproteobacteria bacterium | reverse complement strand
TCTTTCGTAAAGAGTTTTTGTCAGGGTGTTTTGTGAAATGAATGGCACACTACTGTTATAGCACGAACTCCAGATTGGCTCAAATGATAGACTCAAGGCTAGGAGGAGGGATGTCCGAGTGGTTGAAGGAGCACGCCTCGAAAGCGTGTATGCTGGAAACGGCATCGAGAGTTCAAATCTCTCTCCCTCCGTCAAAATAAAGGAGATTTGAAACGAGCAAGCCGGCTTCCTGTGGAAGCTGAGCGAGCCTGAAGCGAGCGAAAGGCTTGCGAGGTGAGGCTACGCAACGAAGGAGCCGGAGGCGACTGAGTGTAGTAGCCAAATCTCTCTCCCTCCGTCAAAATAAAGGAGATTTGAAACGAGCTTACTCCCTATACACTTCTTCGAGCCATTTTGGCCAGGACGGGACTTCGACCGAATAAAATCGAGATGTTTTGAATTTTTCAAATCGCTCCTTAAACTCAGCTTGAGATACAGGCAGCCAAACCGAAAAGGCCTTAAATCCCAATAAAAATAAATCTTTTTGAGAATCAACATATTTTGTGCCTAAGACTGTTTTGATCACTGTTTGATTTGCGAGAATGTTTTTTACACCTGGAATTAAAAGTTTTAACTTATGAACCGCTATTGTTTCTGTTTCGGTTACTTCGATTTCTGATTGTAAAATCAGTTCTAATAATGTCAGAAATGCATTAAATTCCTGCGAGATGTTTTGAAATCGTGGGGTTTGTTGCATGACAAACTTTAGATCTCTTTTTCGTGCTGGATCTTCTTGCAAATACTCAAAAAGCGCATCGCCTAATTGATCTAAATTTGGCAATAAACTTTGTCTTAAACTATCGTTGCTAATAGCGCTCATCGTGAGATAATCGCCACCCTCAGTTGAAAAATCTTTTTGAGAGCCTCCGTCATCAAGAGATTTTTGCATTAGTTCGGGAATTTTAATTGAAAAAACATATGGTTCATAATCCCAAGAAGAAAAAGGTATTAAGTTTAGTCTATCTTTTTGTTGTAGTTTTATTTTTAAGTTTAATGCTCTATTGAACCAATCAAACACCTGGCTATACGGCAATCCCACATAACTTTGTACTTCTGCAGAACCAATGGTGTATCGCACGAGATCTGAAATTTCTGTAGCAACCTCAATCATTTGCATAAGACACGCATCAGAAGCGTAAATGTCTAATGGCTTATCTTTAGAAAATATTTTGGACAACACGTTTCTCAAAGATGGAATATCTAAAAACGTTTTCTGTGTATAATTGAAAGCCAAGCCACCTAGACGTTCAAATTTGTCTCTTTTCTCTTTAAAAGGGCTTAAGTGTGCAATGTTTTGAGCAAGTTCGGAATTGTAAATAATATTTTTAATCTCTGAAAAAGTTTTTTTGAGTTGTGCTATTTTTTTGATTTTATTTGTTAATTTTAAAATAGAATTAGTATTTGGAATTAGTTTTTTAAATAGTTTTTCTTTGGTTTCGTGAGAATTGGGGTCCAAAAACCGTCCTTCCAGTACGGGTTCGGTGTTTTTAGCGGGTGCCCAGCCCTGACCGTGTCCCCACACAATAAGCATATAATGCCTCGATGGATAAGAACTGGTAGCCCAAGTAAGAAAGTCTTCGAGTTTCTGTGCTTCTGTTTGATTTTCTTCGGATACAGTGGTCCCAATTTGTGGAGAAAAAATTTTACTATTATCCCAGTTTCTAAAAGTTTCTATTTTGAGATCCATTCCTAATGGTGGATTTGGGTTTTGCATTACGTGAAGTCTTCGGATTCCTTCATTTCCTGCAGTATCCAAGTGAACAAGAATATCACTTAGATCTGTTGAGCCTAAGTGCAAAGATCTTAATGTCTTTTTTATGCCCACTTCCATTTCGTAAAGATCTAAATAAGCATATGGCGTGAGATTATTATCAGCTGCCATATACACAAGCACGGTCCACTCTTTGTGACACTGATCTCTTAAAGTCTCTGGATCTTTTTGCCATGCTTCATGACATGGCTGCGGAGGGCAGTCAGCAAGCCCAGCACTCAAGCTTTGAGAGCTAACCCAAAGCCAAAGTGCTAGGCAAAAAACTGATTTGGTGGTGAATTTTTTAGAGTTCACCACGAGAACGCTTAACGAGTGCATCTACTATATTAAATAGAGGTCTGGCATTGTTTGAAAAACGGGCTTCAGCAGTCGCCTTTGTCGTCCATGTTGCATTTAAAGGCGAATGTCCATCCCATGTTAGATTTCCTTCGGCGGTACGAATTTCTGTACCTAACTCTGGAGTCCATAAGAAATCAGGATGTGTATTGGTGTACCACTCACCACCAATGATTTTGCCTTTGGCGTCGAGTTCTAGGTCATAAACGTAACGCACAGTTCGTCTCCCATCAAAAGAAACACTGTCTTCTGTTTGATGCGTAGGTTGTACCTCGACAACATAAGTTACATCCATAGCAACACCTACCACAGAGTCAATTGCTTTGGAGCGTGTATCTTCTAAACGAGCGTCTTTGAATTTATCTTTGCTCATAAAAGTTTTATAAGAAACTTTTGCTTTTCCTTCTTTGAGAGCATCTTTGTTATTTGCTGCGAAACTATCTCCTGTCATTGGATTGAAATAAGAATAAGAATAAGCAACTACCGGCTGATTCCAAACCTCATAATCAAATGTTGCATCCATAACAAAACTTCTTTTTGCTAGGGCTATTTGATTAACGACAGTCTTATGCCACGTACTTGGATAAATATCAAAGCATTCGTTATGTCCTCTAATTCTGCCGTTAGCGTCTTTAAATTTTTGTAAGTCTGAATCTTTAAGATTGCAACGACGACCCACAAATTTAGTTGGAAAATCTGATCTGGCATACAATAACGACGCTAATGCTTTGATGTCCGCTGGAAAGAACGTTAGTGTTTTACCGTGTCCGACCTCTACATCAACAGCCTTTAAAGGTCGCGCAACCATATATGCCGCTGGAGACCAACCGTGACAAATACCCATCCATGTTTCGACTTGCCCATTGTCACCAACTGAACCAGCTGTTTCTAGCCACATTTGTTTAGTGAGCGCACCAGCATTAGAATGTTCTGTGATAGTGTTAGTAATAAGGTCGTATTTTTCAGATGGAGAAAGCTGATCAGTCGACAGTTCAGTAATGCCTGTTCCAGGTTTGCCACCATTCAAAATCGAAAAGGCTGAATAATTTTCGACATTATCTCTATAAAATGTCCATGTTTTAAACCTTTGTGAGAAATCAGGCGAAGCATACCTGGCTCCTAAAATACCTCGATATATTGCCCAGTAATCATCTGACCACGGAATATTAACTCCTTTTGTGTCTGCAAAATCATCTAAACTTGCTTGTGTCAGATGGCTTTCGGCCATTTCTACTAGTGTATCTACATATCCATCTTTACCTACGGCTTTTAAGTTATCTACTATGCTTTCTGCCTTGTTTTTTTCGTCTTCAACTGCTTTTGTTTGCTCGCCCACTTTTATGTCTGGAAACTTTTTTTCTCTTTCTTTTGTTTTCTTTAGTCCAAGGTCATATAGTCGTTCTAGTTTTTGAGTTTCTTTGTTTAGCTGTAAAAACTTAGATTGTACTACTTGATCTGCACTAATTTTCGAATCTTTAGTGGGGCTCAGCCAACTTTGCAGTTGTTGGTCCATGACCTCTTTTGTACTAGATTGAAATTTTTGCCAATACTGTGTGACTTCTTGATTTCGCTTTTCTTGTGCTTGGTCATCAGCAATAGCCAAGCAAGCACACAAAAAGCTGCCACTCAAAACCAATAATAATAATTTTTTCATATTTACCGTCCTCCTGTGTTAAGGTTTCCTTAAGACGCGTAGTATCAATACATTTGGCGCGAAGCAATACCAAAATTTATTACTGTTATTTATAAAGATGTACTTTTATGGTGTGGTATACGAAATCTCTGACTAAGCTGCTTTTTTTAGTTTCTCATATCCACTTTCTCTGACTTTTAGCAGTTCTTTTATATTGATTTTTTCCTCGCCTGGTCTGCCGAAAGTCATAGCGCTTTTGTCATGAAAGTTAGAACGTCCCACAATGAGCGGATCTGGTTCTAACTTAGTATTTTTGGCCTTGTCTGGATAGGGTAAATTATGAAGCACGTATCGAATGCAATTAATTCTGGCGCGCTTTTTGTCGTCTGATTTAATGACTGTCCACGGAGCATCTGCGGTATCTGTATGAAAAAACATTTCTTCTTTTGCTTTTGTATAAGCATGCCATTTGTCTATAGATGCGGTATCAACTGGGCTTAACTTCCATTGCTTGAGTGGATCTGTTTGACGGGCTTGAAAACGATTTTTTTGAGTTTCTCTTGAAACTGAAAACCAAAATTTAAATAGCCTAATATTACTATTAACAAGCATTCTCTCAAAAACTGGGCACTGTCTTAAAAACTCTCGATGTTCTTCTGGTGTGCAAAAACCCATAACAATTTCAACACCTGCTCGGTTATACCAAGATCGATCAAGCAAAACGATCTCACCGGCTGAAGGAAGGTGATTTACATATCTCTGAAAATACCACTGTCCCCGCTCCCGGTCTGAGGGTTTTTCTAAAGCGACAACTTTTGCACCTCTGGGATTTAAGTGCTCCATGAAGCGCTTAATGGTTCCTCCTTTTCCTGCAGCGTCACGACCTTCAAAGAGGAGAACTATTTTTTGTCCAGTGTCTTTGACCCATTTTTGCATTTTTAGGAGCTCTACCTGAATATCTTCTTTTAAATGCTCATATTCCTTGTTTTTCATTTTTGGGGGCTGCGGGAGTTGATAAAAATTTAGTTCATCTTTGGCTACAGTATCTAAGTTAATATTCTTATTTGGTTTAAGTTCCGTAACGTTACTGTCTGTTTTGTTATTATCCTTATCTTTCCCCATGGCAACAGATCTCCTTTTAAGACTTATCGACAAAGCGAGAACTTTCTAAAATTGTAGCAACACACCGTAACGCGCCATATATAACCTCATGCTTATTGGCTGTAGACTAATCTAATAAATTTCTAGTTATTTTTAAAATAATCTTACCTGTGAGACTTTGGGAAGGACAGGATGTCCGGAGCCCCATGGATGGGGCGACAAAGGGTCCCAGAGGCACGATGCCGCGTCTCACAGGTAAGATTATTTTAAAAATAACTAATTAATATATTAAATAATGCGATGCCCTATGAGCATGAGTTTTTGCAAAACCCACACTAGCTGTACAGACCTTCCTATAAGGTGTAGCTCGACTATTCCGGCTTTCTCTAACTCAATTGTTGCGCCAGTTGTGATTTTTAAAAACACTGGTATCCAATCACCGTGTGAGCAGAGAATGGTAAAAGGCATGGCGTGCTCTAACCACCATTGTATAAATAAGTTTGCTTTTTCTTCTAAATTACCGCCTTCTGATAAGTACAGGTTTGGCTGAATTTTCGTTTTCAAAGACCTTGCTAAGGGTTCCAAAGTTTCGACGCAGCGTTTTGAGGGACTTGAAATTAAAACTGGTTTATTATCATAAAAATTAATTTCTTTTAGATATTTTTGTAAAAGCTTAGCTTGTTTTCCCCCTTTTTTACTCAATCCATTGTCTTTTTCTCTGCCTAAAGAGGTATCGCGATGGGCATGACGCACTAATATTAAAACTTTTTGTGGAAATAAAATAGATTCCATAAGATATTATACTGTGAGTTTATGATTTTGCCAATAACGGGAGGAATAACGCGTGACTGATATAAAAAAGAAAAATGCAGTTGTCTTTGTCATAATATGATTGGTGTATTTATTGCGTTGCTGGGTTTTACGTTTTTGTTGGGGAGTTTAGAAGTTTTGGGCCCAAAAGCAATAAATATCATTTGGCCTATTATTTTAATTTTAATGGGGCTTCAATACTTTTTTAAAGATAAGTGTAAATGTTGCACACCGCAAGATGGCGCTTGCTGCAAATAGGTATTTTAAAAACATAGGGGGAAATATGAAAAATCACAGTATTGTTTTTGTGATCTTGGGTTGTTTATTGTTATCTAGTCAGGTTGCTTTTGCTGAATATGTTGGATTTGATAAGGGTAATGAATTTTTTGTTACACCAATTTATGGCGAAATTTCCGTTTCTTGCAATGACCATGGCCAGTCCTCAAGTAGTGGATATATGTGCAGGGGATATTTATTTGGTCCGTCCTGGAGTGCAAGTATTAT
>JACQAU010000112.1 GCA_016194835.1 Deltaproteobacteria bacterium | reverse complement strand
GATAACCTTTTTTTGGTTTTAATGTGCGCTCTGATTCTATCATTTCTTTTGTAAGTGCCATTTTCATGTCTTGATAATAATCATCTAAGACTGCGGCAGCAGCAGGGCCACTTACTTTTATAACTTCATCATAACAAATAGCTCCTGAGGCATCTGTTAAGTTTTTTGAACCTACTGTGGCAATTGGATTTTCACTTAGTCCATCAACAACAATAGTTTTGCTGTGGTCAGAGACGCCCCGCTTATCTAATGGTAATGAGTCATTAACATCAGTTGCGTTAGTGACATAGGAATTGAGACTCGGAATGTTTAAAATATTTGTTAATCCACTTTTTTCAAAAAAATCTTCTGAAACAAAATCCGCGATAAAAGAAGGTAGAGCTGAGCCGTGTTCAATAATATAAGAACCAGCAACCACGAGAGCTTTTGGATTAAAAAGAGAGTAGGCTAGTAGATAATTAAAAACTGGGCGCATTTCTTCCAGATGCCCATAATGATTGGAGGTGTCTTTTAATATAAAAACTTTCAATTTTTGACTGCTATTTGATAGTCTTTCTTTTTCAAGCCTACCAACAATATGTTTAGCTAGCGAGGCACCCATAGTGCCTCCCAGGAAAAACACATCCATAAAAATTGACTCTTTTGCATTGTCAATAATTCTTATGATTTCTCTAAATGTCTCATGTTCTATATTTGGTTCATCTGGTGAAAGTGTTTTTTTACTTTGTGACCAAACTGGATTTTCATAAACTGATGGATAAAAACCAGATTCATTAAAAACGTCTTGACCAGATTTTATTTTTCCATAAAACGCATTCATTGAACCAGCTCCATCAAGTGGGTAGTGAATTTTCATTAAGTTTGCTGGATTTCTTTTGTCTAGTTCTTCTTGTAATTCTAAAGACGTGTTATTTTTATTTAGATATTCTACTTTATTTCCGGCACTCCAGCCCGAAGGAGATACAATGTGCCCTGGGTGACCTTCGAAGTGAGCAGGAAAATTAATAGTAAAATGATATTTTGGTATTGAAATAATTTCTGCTTCGACAGTTGAATCGTCATCCACTGACTCTTTGTCTTTTATTTCTGTAATTTTTCTATTGCCAAATTTTTCATTAATACAGTCTCTTACTGGTGGTTTCCCTGATCTAAATATGCCTGAAAATCTTTGTACAATATTATTATCGTTCCATTTTTCATTTAAAAACGGTTCAAAACATGTTGCAAGATCTTGAAAATCATTTGATTTAAACTTTATTAAATATTTAGATGCTTTGTCTGCAAGTGAGCTGTATTTTTCTAAGATTATCGATTTTTTTCTTTTGGTAAAACCTGTAGTTTTTAAATAATATGGATCTTCACTGATATCTGATAAAATTGCAACATATTGCAAGAGTTGTAGATTTATGAAGTCGAGTGCAGTTTTTCGCTTCTCCAAGTCGTCTTGCCTTAAAAAATAACATATTGGTCCTAAAAGTTTTTCTGATGGGAACAAGGCCTTGAGTGTCTCGTTACATATTGTTACAAAACTACGATTGACTGGTTGATTTAACCAAAGATTGAGTCTTGAAAGCGTTTTTGGTTCAAATAAGAATGCTCTTTGGGCATGTATAATTTGATCAATTTTATTTCGTAAAATCAACTTGTCTTTTAATGTGGGTGGCAGATCAGCCGAAAAAGTATTGAATGTTATAAAAAAACATAAAATAATATATTTGAGTTTCATAAACATGATCCCCTTTGGTTTAAGGTTTTGCGTTTCCTAAAATTTTATTAATAACTTCTGTTAGGTTTAGTGCGCTTAGTGAAGTTGCAATTTCATTTCTTTTCTTTTCAAGTGTTTGTATTTGTTCTTGTATGGTTTTGTTTAGTTCTGCACTGAAACTGCCTTCTACTTTTGAAATTCTAAATCCTTTGTGAAGCATGTAAGCGGTTTTTCCTACCTTGAGTCCTGGAGCAGTATAAATTTTTAGTCCGTTAATTTCTTGTTTTTTTAGATCCATTGTGATTTCTGAAAAATTAAAATCTAATGCTACTTGCTCAATAAGTTTCCCCCTGAATTTAGGATTGGCTTGCAATCTTGGAGCAGTATCTACAATGTTATCTGGTAGAGTAGCAAAATCTCCAGCCTCTCTAAATGCTTTGGTATATAAAACTTCTTTTTGTGTTTCTTCATTATAGGTAGGTCTTTCGTACATTTTGAAATCACCAAGTTGAACTGACATTATCGGGTTATCATTTGGACTTGAAAGATTAAAAGTGACTTTTAGAGACGCTATAGGAAAGTGATCTCCAAGATCTGGTACAACTACACGGTGTATTTTTACTTCTGGAGAATCTTTATCTAGCGCTTGTGTAAGAGGTGGGATGGCTAATAAAATTCTTAATGTGAGTTCGGTTTTGTTTAGGTTTTCTATCGATAAAAAAGTTCTTAGAGCTAACAAATAAACTAGCGGTTTTTTTATGCTTTGTAATGCTTTATGCCTTTGATAGAGGGTTTTATTTAGGTCTATGATGTTTTGTGAGAGGTTAAGTTTCTTTTTTACTTCTCCTTCTTTGGGTAAATTGCTAAACGCATTAGAAGTAGGATCGACTTCTAAAATATTTAGCGAACCAGAATCTCTAAAGGTGATTTTATTTTTACTGTAGTAAAAATTTAAGTCATTATCAAAAGGAGCAAGAAAAGTTTCATGATAAGCTGGCAGGACTAGATTTTTATTATTAGCCAGAAGTTTTTCAAGTTCTGGTTTGAGTCCATGTTTTAAAACCGAGGCAAAGCCTAAAACGTTTTCAAACAAATTGCTATTATTTGCCGCAGTGAGATTGCCGCTTAGCACACTTGATAGTGGCATTAGAGCATTAGTGGTGGCTTTTAAAATAGCTTCTCTCAGTTCTTCTTGTGCTTTGAAGCGTGCGGAAGGGTTAATGAGATCTTCGTTTGGATCAAAGTTTGGATCTGGAGGGTTTACAAAGATTAGCTTATAGTCTGAGTGTCCCCAGTACTTCATTTCTGAAAAGCTTAGGTGTGGTAAAACCAGAAAAATTATTATTCCTATAAAAGTTTTTTTAGAAAAAAGCATAAGGTCTCCCTTTGTTTAGCGCTATGCATCAAGTAGCGCTATTATGTTCTTTTTTCAAGAAAGAAATACTAATTTTTCCCTTCATAATGCCGATTGTAAAAGTGTTAAGGAGCTAAAGTGTATGAGTAAAGAAAATTTAGAAGCTGAGACCAAAGACGAAATTCGTGAAATCATGAATGAAATCGAGAGTATTAAGCAAAATATCACTCAAAATGGTGAGAAAGAAGTCACTCCCCCGAACATGACAAAGCTACCAAGTGGTGATAACCCCACCGTAGAAGAAGAAAAACAAGCTCAGGACGAACTACGTACATTAGATGAAACAAACTCTGAAGATACTTCGCACTTAGATACACATTTAGATGATGGTGACGCTCAAGTTATTCCATTTAAAAATAACCAACCCAGTGACGATGGCTCCTTACAACTTACTTTGCAGGGAAAAATTACTTTACACTTAAAATACGAATATTTAGATCAAACGGTAACTCTGCATTTTTCAGATCAGTCATTAAATGTTCAGCTTGCAGATGGAACTGAATTTAAAATCCCTGTTCACAAGCCCTCTGCTGCTGTACTGAAACAAGTGGCCTAAGGGCTTGTTACAAGTCCTAGAGCTCTAAATTATCAATTAACCTAGTGTTTCCTAAGTAAGTAGCTACGGCTATAAGAGCGCCTTCTTTATTAACAACAGACAACTGCGCAAGTGTCTCAAGTGTCTGTGAATGCCGTATTTCATAGTATTGTATTTTGAATTCTGGATGTTTTTCTAAAACTAAACGTCCTAGCTGAATAAGCTTTTGAGTGCCTGTTTCACCATTTGTAAAAGCTTGTTTGACAGATATTAAACTTTGAGTACAAAAAATCGGGCTGGATAATATTCAATAACTTTAGCACAACAGTTGTCACTCCTCTAAAATGTCCAGGACGAAAACTGCCACAAAGCGGGAGACTTAGTTTGTCTTCTGTTACATAAGTCGAAGATGAGTCTTTATACATTTCAGAAACATCTGGAAAAAATAAAATGTCAGTGTTTACGCTTTCTAAAAGTGCACGATCTTTTTCATATGCTCTAGGATATTTAGTGAGATCTTCTTTTTGGTCAAATTGTAAAGGATTGACAAAAATACTGGCCACTGTGACTTGTGCTTGAGATTTGGATTTTTGAACTAGCGATATATGACCTTCGTGTAATGCCCCCATAGTTGGAACAAAACCTAAAGTGGTTTTTGGCGAAATACTTTTTCGCCATGCTCTAAACTCTGTGATAGTTGTAAAAACACGCATGATTCAATTTGCCATTAACTTTCTTTTGAAATTTCTTTGGCTACATGATCCAGTAATTTATGCGCCAGTATTTCTTTCGATATAACGTCAAAAAACATAGGTTCGTGTTTTTTACATAAAAACCAACCGCCATTAGTTTCTGAGCCAAAACCTGTACTGGTATCTTTTGATACTGTGTTTGCAAATAAAAAGTCTAAATTTTTTCTATGAAATTTTAGTTTTGCATTTTCCTTAAGCGAATCTGTTTCAGCGGCAAATCCAAAAAACCATTGTGTTCTTTTTGCTATTGCTTTTAATTCGCTTAAAACATCAACAGTTGGCACTAGTTCTAAATTCATTGGTTTTGAGGTGCGTTTTAGTTTTCCACTGTAAGGATTTTTTGCTTCATAATCTAAAACTGCAG
>JACQAU010000153.1 GCA_016194835.1 Deltaproteobacteria bacterium | reverse complement strand
TTGCGCAGAATCCGCCGCATGTTTAGTCTCAATTGATTGAAAAAATAGGGTATGAAAATTTTTCCAATCAAAATTTAATTCCATGGAGATTTTGTCCCTTCCAATTCGGTGATTCCTGGAAGCTCATTTATTGCAGATATATGTACGGAATTTTTTATAAACTCAGCATCTTGAGACGCTAAAATATGTGCTTCATCAAGTGACTCAATGCCCTCAATCAATAATGGCAAAACACCACACGGAGGAATACACAACTCAAATCTTTCAGCATTTTCATGAAGCAAGGATTCCCTATCATGTTGAGACGACAGTGCGTTAAAAAAATCTGAAATATAAACAGAATGATTAAAAAATAGCTCTGAATCTATTTTTTTAGCGCTGTCATTTAAAACAAACACACTCATTGAATTTTCATTAAACTTTAATGGTATCATTTCGATTCGACCGTCGTTGAAATGACAATAATCTTCAATATGAGCTAAAGACAAAAGTGATTTTATAAAATTTCTTAATGCTTGAAGGGACTCTCCCTGCATGTGTATTTTTTCAGGATAATCATATAAAACAAGTTTGCCCTCTTTCAGGGGACACACATGGTAAGTCAGGCCTAAATTGAACTCCATTGAGCTATTTTGCGCAAGCAAGTGTTCCAAGAGCCCTTTGGCAAAAGAAGTATAAAGAGAAGATCTGGGCAAAGCCAAAACCCTGCCTGCTTGTGCCCACTGCAAAAGTTCGTCTAAAATTTTCTTTGTAATAATAAAAGCAGGATCTACTATTAAAAACATCGTTTTTGACATTGCACTAAGCATTTCTATTTGAGAAATTACCCTGGTCTCAACCCCTAAAATCCTAACAAGTTCATAATAAAGAGGATGTTTAACCGACCACAGGTGTGGAGTCAAATAAAGTGCTCTAGTTTTTATCGATAGTTCACCCTGTGACATTAGTTTAGCCAAATTTTCTACTCTTTGTCGGAATGGACTTGAAAACGAAAACCATTCTGATTCATTCAAAAAAATTCCTCCGCCTTGAGATCCCATAAGTAATATAGATTTTAATATAAGAAATTGTTTTTCGATTTCTGTTAAATTTTTAAACCCTCCCAGAGCATTCCAATAAATAAAAGGCAGAGAATCATCTTCTCCATACTTTGTTTTTCTCACTGCCATCTGACTCAAAAGAGAAGAAAACAACTTTAAGTTGCCACGGGCATTAAGCAAAGTCTGAAACAAATAAGTATATGAATAAGCTGGATCTGCTTCGGGTGTATAAAGTTCAACACAATCTACTGTATAAGCTTTTCGTTTTACAAATTGAGCAGTGCGGACTTTAAACATTTGTTCCGCATATTCTGAAAACAAATCATAATTGGTTTTTTCTAAAAATTTGGACTTCCACCGGTTGGGTTCAGCACTTTCTAATTCGGCAAATTCTTTTTGTGCATAATTGCGCTCCAAATACTCTCTAAACAAAAGCGAAGAGCAATGTGAAAAATCTCTAGCTTCTCCCTCAAATGCGCGAGACGAAGAAGCATAATGACTGCGATAATACTTCCAAAAACTACCAGTTAAAACAATTCTAACTCTCTCTAATAATTTTGGATGGGCTTTACTAATCTCAGATAACAAACTATCCAGCCTGGTTAAATAGCTGTGGTAACGTGTTAAAAAATGAGATGAATGCAAAGAAGGCAAGCAAAAAGCATTTGGCGGTAAGAGTACACAAAAAGGATCTCCAGCACGTTGTTTAGCTTCAGATTCTGAGGATGACGCCAAGTCTTTTGGCAAGCCCGAATAAGGATAATAAACACCAACATCGGGAGTAATAACTAAAGAAAGAGCCATCCTGCGCTCCGAAACCGCTTGTAAAAATCGATTTAGACTGCGTGAAATATCTGATTCGATCAATTGCCATGGCACAAAGCTGGCTATGTGAGTCAAGCCGAGACACAATAACTCATCTAACTTTGTCCCAAGCTGTGCGTTAGAATATTCCCAAAAATTAATAACTAATCTAATAGGATAAGGATTTACATCTCTTACCAACATGTTATGAGTATTACACAGACCAAGAGAGGAGTCACTACTATGTGGTTTTTTTCTGACGAACATAAAATGCTTCAAGAGACGGTGCGTCAATTTTCTCTTGCACAGCTACTTCCTAAAATCAGCAAATTAGACGAAGAAGAAGGGTTCAATCGTGATGCTTTTTACGAAATGGGGAGGCTAGGAGTTTTAGGAGTGCTTGTCGCAGAAAAAGACGGCGGTAGTGGACTTGATTCCGTTGCCGCAACTATAGTATGCGAAGAACTTGGTGCTGTAGATGCTTCAACAGCACTTTCTTTCTTGGCACATACGATTTTATGCCTACATCAAATCTCTAGCTACTGTGACTCCAGCCAAAAACAAAAATACATACCCAAACTACTGAGTGGCCAATGGATTGGTGGCATGGGTCTAACAGAACCAGGTTCCGGGTCTGATGCGCTTGGCATGAAAACAAAAGCCAAACAAGAAGGAAATTATTATATCATAAATGGTTCAAAAACATTTATAACCAATGGACCGGTAGGAGATATTTTTTATATATATGCCAAAACCGGGGATCAAAAAAATAATGTATCCACTTTTATTATAGAAAAAGGATTTGAGGGATTTGAAACTGGCAAGAAATTTTCTAAAATGGGAATGAGGGCTTCGCCAACCGGAGAGCTAGTTTTTTCAAATTGCAAAGTGCCTCTTGCAAATCGCGTAGACGAGGAAAATCAAAGCGTAAAACATATGATGAAAAACCTAGATATTGAACGCATAACTATTTCTGGTATTTCATTGGGCATTGCCCGTTCCGCTATCGAAATCGCAACCCAATACGCTAAAGACAGAAAACAGTTCAATAAACCCATTGGATCATTTCAGCAAATACAAGAGCGCTTGACAGAAGCATCTGCCTGGTATGAGGCTTGTCGAGCTTTAACATATACTGCCGCCAAAATGTGGGACCTTGGACTAGAGAAAGGCAAAGAAATAACCAAAGAAGCCTCAGCAATGGCAGCAAAAGCAAAATTACAATCCGGGCAAATGGCCACTCAAGTAGCATTGGATGCTATTCAGATCCTGGGTGGCTACGGATATACACGCGAGTTTCCAGTAGAGAGATACATGAGAGATGCAAAGCTAATGGAAATTGGAGCCGGCACTAATGAAGTTTTACGCCTTATTATTGCACGTCACATGCTAGGCGATATTGCTAATGCATAAGTACCCTGCACTATTTTAACAAATGCTTCCATTGGAAAATGCAATGCCTCCGAAAGATGACATCCCTGCAAAGGTGCTTTGTTTGGATCCAATAATGACAAAAAAAATCGCTTGTATTTCAGAGAAGTTTTTGAGTCAATATCTTTACCTATTAATTTTGCTAAAAACAAAAGATAATCTAAATTTTCTTGCACTAAAATAGATCTAATCACAGGATCTAGTTGCTGCAGCTGTTGTTGATTTAGATTTTTGATGAACCGATCGGCAAAAACCGACTGATGTAATTCTGGAGAATTACCGCAAGAAATAGACAATAAAAGTTTTTCTAGTTGATCATGTTCCGGCAAACGTCGCACCCTTGAATGTACAATTTTTTTATAACCACTCGCCAAATGAAAAGGAAAATGCTTGCCCATTGCAGAAAAAGCAAGAATAACTCTCGTAAAAGAAGTTAACTTTGGCTCCAATAATTTTGTTAACCCAATGCCCCTAAAAGAAGGGTGCACAATGGTACGGTAACGTACGATAATAGATTTGTTGATTCTTTCAAAAAGAGGAATTTTTTCTAAAATATTAGGGAATGGCCTACCCGAAAGCAAAACAGCTATCGGCTGTTCTTGCAATCTAATAACGCGTATCTGATCTACTACTGAAGTAAATTCTTTAGTACTGCCGTTATCCATGTAGTGAAAAGGAGCTAAAGCATTGTAATCATCCCAAGTTCCTTCTTGCACAGTCAAAGAATTTAACTCAGATAGACAAGGTGATAATTTTTTATCTTTAAAATGTTTAATATCTATTTTTCTATTTAAATGTATCAGCACAAGTGAGTCTACACCTAAAGGTTCTATTAGATCGTTATGAGAACTGGCAATAATTGCCGCAATCCCATGCATTCGACAAAGTTTTTGGAACTGAAATGCAACTACTCTGGCCGTTTGCCTATCTAAAACAGAAAGAAACTCGTCTATTACAACACAGCTAGGATTTTTTGCCAAAAGTCTGGCCAAACGAGCACGATATTTTTGTCCTTCGGATAAATATCGAAAAGAAGTCAAATAAACTCTAGCTTCAGCCAATCCAAAACATCCAAGCCAACGCAAACATTGAGCCACACTCCACTTAAACTCATCACAAAATGCATCCACTAACGAAACCTCGATATTAGAAAACTCTTCGAGCATTTGCGTATTAGGTATGGTCTTAAAAACAGTATTAAGTAGAGAAGTTTTTCCAGAACCACTAGTTCCCGTAACAAAAACAATCCCAGTAACTGGAAAAGTAATTGCATCATGGATTAAAATTTCTCCATAATGTTCTTGATATCTGGGGCATCCAAACAGTCTACTGACCTCTTGTGCTCTTTGAGTGTTATGCTGCTCTTGTTTGACCGTTAA
>JACQAU010000125.1 GCA_016194835.1 Deltaproteobacteria bacterium | reverse complement strand
AGATTCGGAAAACTTAAGAGCCAAACTCATACCTTGGATCATGGAAGCAAAAAAACTTTTAGCACTTTTAGGGATACGTATTAGAGATTTTTTGAAATTTGTAGAAAAAATAATGCAAGCTACTTTAAAATCCAAAGATTCACTTGAAAGTTTACGAAATCGTATGCTCTCAGAAATATATGAATTAGAGGAAGGAAGAAATTATATTCAAGAGACAGAAAAATTATCAATTCAAGCAGAGGCAAAAATTTTAAATTTAATAATTGAGCTATCAAAATTAGGCGATAAGGGAAAATCTACAGGCCAACAAGCAGAAGAATTGTATAATGGTATACAAAAAATAAGACAGCTTAGCCAAAAAACAGATGCGACGATGCGTCATGTTGGAACACAAATCCAGCCTTGGACTACAGATCTTGAAATTGTGTGGCAGTTTTTCGAAGATATTTTACAAACTTCGCAAGAAATTGGGCAAAATTTGAATTTAACAACCTCTTCATTATCGGAACAAGCCAAGCATATTCAAAAAATGATGAAGGAAATAGGTCTGTAGAAAAAAAATGGTTTATTTATCTAGAAGATCATCATGAAGGCCCATTTTCTGTTCAAGAAATGGAAAATAAACTAATGGAAGGCAAAGTTACAAGTCAAAATTTTGTCTGGGCCGAGGGAATGTCAGACTGGGAACCAATGATACAAGTTGCTGCATTGCAGGCATTAATCAAACCAGATCCCATAGCAGAGCCAGAACTTGTTTTACCACAAAAACAAAAAGAAAACACGAATGAGCTAAAAATAAATTCCTCACAAAATGAACCGGAAATTGTTTTTGAAACCACTCCAGACAATCCTGTAAACACCGCTAAAACAAACGATAACTCAAATGACCAAGAAACAATTTCAAAACGATTTCCTTATCGTTTTTTGAAGGCTGGTCTGATTTTTTCTATTCCTGTTTTATTTGTTGTTGCCTATTTATATGGCGCTTTGAATCCACTCTTAAAAGACGTTTCATTTAAAAGTGCTTATATTGAAAAATGGTTAAATAAAATTCCAACGCTTAGTCGGTTTTTTTCTCCATTGCCACACGTTGAGGACATCAAAACAGAAGATCTGGAAGAATTAAAAATAGCGGCTCGTGCTCATCCAGGGACAGATGGACCAAAAATCGCTATTGCAATTGCACAATCCAATGTAAATACGCCTTCTTTTTATTTAGCAGCAGATTTACCTGATAATACTAAATTTGAATTTTATATCGAAGGCATACCAGACACTCTATTAGGACATCTTTCGTTTTTTCAAGCTGGAAATTTTTTATTAAATCATAAAATAGGAAAAACTCCTGCAATTACTTTTTCAGACGGGATATTACCGCGTGGCGAATATTGGTTATACGTTACCGAAGCAAATGAACAACCACCAGAAACAAGCCAGATCTTATCAAAATTGGACATTTCTCAAATTTCACTGCCTTCGCATCTTCCAAAAGGGAAGAAACTAATTGCAAAAAAGACATTTTTTTTGGGTGGAATCAAAGACACACTATATGCGGAAAGATTAAAAGAATTTCATGAAAAGGTTCGGATAAAAGCAAAGGCAGAATTAGACGAAATAAAACAGTTCACACAAACATTGGATAGCCAAATCCAAGCTACTATTTCTGAATTTAACAGATTAAAACATATAAAAGACCAAGAATTGCAACAAACAACTTGGACTTCCTTTCACGAAAAATGGGGGCATTTAGAAAATCAGCTACAAGAAACTTTTAACAAATGGACTCCAGAAACGTTAAAAAACGAAATGTTTTATAATAAGCTTTATGAAATTATTAAAGCTGTAGCTGCCTCAGCTTTAGAATTGCATCAAATTCATAATAATTATTTTAAAACAAAAGTAGATATAAAATCATTCGAAATTCAACTCGGAGCAACAGCGTCTCAATTACAAAATACGATTTCTGAACTAAGAACAAAAACAGAAGAATCTGAAAAATTATTTCTAAGCTCCGATGGACTTCCGCAGAAAGGCGAAGTATGAGTATGAACTTTAAAGAAAAAAGAGGCGCGCCAAGAAGAAAAATACTTGATACATTCTCATTTTTTATGGTTATACCCAAAAAGGGAATTTATAAGTTGCCTTTACATGATTTAAGTGAAATTGGACTGGGTTTTGATTTTGATATTGAAGGAGAGTCTCACTCGGATTTTCCACTTAGCATAGGCGAAGAATTTGAAATCAACTTCTACCTTAACCAAACGCTTTACTTACCTTTAAGCATTAGAGTTGCAAGGATTGAATTGCGGGGAAACATAAGGAGAGCTGGGGCAGAGCTTCAAGACAAAAATAGTAAAAATTACAAGGCCTTTTCGTCTTTCGTTCACACACTAGACTTACTCGCTGACGCAGCCTTATCTAAATAGGAAAAATCTGCACTCTTTATTAAATACACATATCTCCGATAAGAAAATCGGGGGTAAGCCAATGAGCGATAAGCAGGTAGTTGACTTTGTTGAATTAAGGGCTCAAAAGATTGACGAAAAGAGACGCAAAGCAGAGCGCATTCTGTTTCAGCAGCTACTGAATGTATATTGCGTAACTGAAAATTATGGTTTAAGGCCAATTGATTTAGTCGAAGTAAGCGAAGAGGGCTGCTCATTTCAGGTCCCTTTTGATCAAAATCATTTGTGGCCAAAAGATATAAAAGAAAGATTTGTATTTAGACTTTATTTTAGTCAAGACACTTACCTGCCTGTTCATGTAAACATTGCAAACTCCAGACCTTATATTGACAATAATGGCCGATTTACTCGTTATGGCTGCAGTGTAGATAAAACAACTACTACTTATCCAGCCTATCAGCAATTCGTTAAATTTCTAAAACTCTATTCTGAGCACGCACATAAAGATCAGGGAAATAAAACAGTATTTTATATATAAGATCTAGACCCTAAGCGGTTAGTCTCTATCTCCAAACGTCTGTTCGGCATAACTAATAATTTGAGCTATATCTGTTCCAAGTGCTTTGTTTTTAACGGATTTGGCGGTCTCAATGTCGATTTTCATGAGTGCAGAAAACAATTCAACCTTATCTTGCGCTACGGATTTGCGGATCTCTATTGGCAAATCTTCTGTAATGTTTTCAGTAAGAATAAGTTTGTTAATTTCGTCTATTGCAAAGCTTTGTGCCGGATTGTCCTGCCACTTTGCTGATTCGATCAAGTAATCAATCAATTTAAGCCTGTATGTCTGCTCATTATATGCAAATTCTGATGGAGGTACAGAGAGGTATTGAGCCACCGATGTCAACTGATCACGATTCGATAAAAGTGCATTATATTCTAGCAAGTCTGAGGATTTTTTTAGTAGTTTTTCCTGCAAAGACGTAAAACGATCAACAAAAGATAGTGCGGTTTTCTGTACTTCTTTAGTTTTTGCCGATTTGATCGTCTCTTTTTTATTAAGTACAGCTATTTTTTGAATATTATGCATTATTTGTATTTGTGATTTTTGAGGTGATTGAAGTATTTTCTGCAATACCATTATTAGGTAAATACAGCCGATCACCATGCCTATCGCAACAATAGTGTGTGTTGAATATTTCATCATATCCTCTATTGAACAAGGTGCTCTGGGATATTTATTCGTGTCAGAATGCGTTTGAGATGATCTATTTCGCGAACTTGATAATAATGTGATCCACTCAAAACGCCGTCACCATCTCCTGCTACTATTATTTGCTCAAGAAGATTCTCACTTTGTACTGCAACGTTAAATGCACGATACACCATACTCTCACCAATAATACTTAGAATAACATCGAGACTGCCGTCTGTTCGTATCAGTGCATCTCCTGCTTTAAAGTTCTCCGATAATTTTATTTTCCCATCAGCATCCAAGAGAGGATGCCCCTTGGTCACCTTGAGCGTTACTCCTCCGGCTGTTTTTATAGTCAAAACAGATTGTTCATAAGCCATTTCATCAGAAGTAAAATATGCAATTTGTGATGATTTGAGAGCTGGTGACTCAAATGTCGAATCTGGAGTCAAAGTCATGATTTCCTTTTGAAAGCTTTCCTTGGCTTCGCCAATGGGCATAGATCCAGACGGTAATCGCACGTGTTGATCTGGAGTAAAGCAACCCACACTTCCGATCTCAAATTTATTACAATACTTTGGGAGTTCGTTGCAATTTTGACTATTACCTTGCTGTGCAATTGCTACATCAACTAATTTGCTCATGCAATCGAGATTAGTAATTTCACATGCAAATGATGTAGCATTAATAGTCGCACTAGGCTTTACTACAAAGAATGACCTATACACAGATTTGGACATTACTTGGGCAACACTGTTAAATATAGCACTATAATCTTTGTAACAAGAATTGACGTAGCTAGTTATATATTTATTAATAAGTGGAATTGCCTGCTGAAGTGTCTGATACTTATTGGCATTATCAAATATAATACCATTGCGATTTGCTAAAATTTTTGTATCAGATATATTATTGAGTTCATTTGTTATTAGCTTATTATTTGTTATGTCAGTTTTAATAACATCTGGGTTCGAAGAAACTATTAAGCGAAGCTTAGACGTACTCGCCATGATGCCCTTATAAGTAAAAAATGTGTATGGCGATTGTGCAGCACCAGAATGTGTTACACTATAATTTGCATTACATTTGAGTTGCCCGGCAGCTTTTTTTGCATCACATAAATAAAGAAAGAATTGCGCATAATGTGCATAACTTGGGTTGTTTTTATTTTTACACAAAAAAGTGTCAGAATCAGGTAGTGACTCAGGTAATAAGAAATTAAGCGACATACCGCTCAGTAATGCTCGTCGAAGTTTTTTCATATCTTTAGGCTCATTAATTGCCAAAACTAGCTCTTGAGGGCTAGTATATTCTCCAGGGCAAGCCCTAAAAATTGCTGCAGACACTCCATCAGACGCGTCCATCAAACTTGTTGTGGTGGCTGCAGAAGTGCACATACCTGTTGTTGGTATAGTAGTTTTAGTACCCGTACTTCCCCATACTATTTCAGTATCTTCTAAAATTTCATCATCTGATACTGCTTCGAGCGCCTTCGCTGTTAATAGAGTTTTACTTTCTTTTTCTATAGAAACAGACTTACTACACCCAGCTAAAATCAATAAACATGATATACCAACAAAACCAACTAAATAATATTTATATAATTTATTGATCATACAATATCCCCCCGTGAAGTTAAGCAAACACCACAGCCAACTGTTGCTTCAAAGAAGATTAACTATTCTTGTGAGTTTTCCCCGTTAAAAAGTCCCCTGCTACAATTTTATGATACAGCGTTTAACACATAGAGTCAAATAAATAAGAATATTTTTTCTCTCTCTCACTTTTGTTCAATCAACAACTCTCCAAGCTTTACTTCGCCTCCAGACACCAGTCCTAAAGCTTGATCTAGGGTTTCGTATGTCTTTTTAAGAGTTCGGAGCACATTCAGGAGAGATAAAAATGGAACCTTCTCGTTACGGGCAAGAGAGTCGATTGCACTTAGGAACTCATGAATTTGTGGACGATTTTTAGAAAAATACCGAATGACTGCAGGTAGGCGCTCTTTTTCCTCTTTTTGTGTGATAATAGGCACGGCTCCTTTTAATACTTCCAGAAGAGCCTCAGTTGTGGAATTCAATTTTTCTACAAGTGTCCAATCTGCAGAATTAGCCCCAATTAGGGGGATAGGTTTTGTACCAGTTTGCTCACCCCCTCCAAACTGTATGCCATTGTAGGCTTCATAAACAATATTTGCAGAAACAAGGTCTATGCTGAGATTAACGTTTCGGAGTGTCGGAATGATTTGTTTCACATGGTCATTCCACTGTGTGCGGTCCATGCTTGTCATTACTGGTGCTCTAAACATACAAGTAGTCATCCCCTCTGGAAGCGACATTTCGTCAACGCGAGTGGTTAGCTCAGAAACACTGTGGAGTGGTTTAAAATCAGTATTGTTTACTGGTTTGCCTTCTTGTGAGCAACTCACGAGGTCAAAGTTGCCAACCCAAGTAACGAAGGGAGTATTTCTAAGGAGAAGAGCATTTTTGTCTAAAGGCACAGCCATGTCGTCAACAGATTGAAGCATTTCAAGACGCATTCCGGTCCCGCCTTTTAAAAAGTTTAAAAAATTAATTTTTAAATTAACTGAGCCAAAGTCAATTCGCTGTGTACCATGAGTTATTTTATAAGTTTTATTCAATTCTTTTAATGCAGCATCAACATTATAATCCCGCCACACATACCAGTAATGTTCAAAATGCTTTGCGCCAAAGTTGACCATAAAATCATTCATTATTTCAAAATCTATTGATGTTGTTTTTAAATAT
>JACQAU010000124.1 GCA_016194835.1 Deltaproteobacteria bacterium | reverse complement strand
GAGCAACTTGTAATGCTGTTTCAAATTGAGTTTTTGCTCGTAAATAATTTTTTCACGATACTCTCTAAAACCAGATTTAAAAAATATTTCTGCCGTATGCTCCAGTTCTGACGGCCCAATACTTGGCAAATAAGCAGCTAAATCTCTTGTAAACTCAGGTTCACTAGTTTTTTTTATTTTTTGTTTAGGTGGCGCTGGTTCAAATAACACTAAATAAACAACAATAACCGCAGCAATACCAAAAATTATACTCTTTTTTATAACACTAGAAGATTTACCTTGAAATTTTCCAGCCAGGGACTTCACTTCCAGTTGTCTTGATTCAAAAAAAGACTGTTCTCTCTGAATCAACACTGCATCCCTTGATGGCGATTCTAAAATAGCTCTACCGGCATCAGGAGTAAAAAATTCTAAAACAGTCTCCCCTAATGTTATCGAATCATGTGATTTCAACTCAGAAATCGTTGTGTTTTTTCCATTATGTAAAATGCCATTAGCACTGCCCAAATCTTTAACAAACCAAGCATATTTTTTTAGAAAAAAATCAGCATGCAGTCGTGATGCTTTCAGATCAGAAAGACAAATGTCATTTTCTTCACCACGGCCTATTGTGGCTTTAGTACCGGTAATTACAAATACGGTTCCATGGTCAGGACCCTGAACTATTTTTATTCTCGCTTTTTCACTAGGATGTATTGGAGCTGAGATATGCCTATATTTAATTGCATTTCCCATTTTAGCTTACGCCCCTTCTTTTTTCTCTATAATAAAAACATAACATTTTGGTGCTGTTCCTGCTGCACCCATGGCTATTAAATAAATGCCAAATAAAACACCAGAAAACTCAAATTCTTCCTGAATTGATGGCCCGCCAGAGACCACTTTAGAAAACATATCCTGGCAAAGAGCTAAAAAAGCTTGATCTCTTCCTGCTGACATCAATGTTTCACCTTTGACCTGTTCAATACGTAATCCACTAATTTCTTCAAAAACTTGATTGAAATATAAAATCTTCTTTTCAGAATCACAAACCACAATTCCATGTTTTGAAATACCACCAATAACTTCAAAAGGTGCCACACAATCTGCAGAGGATAAAGTGCCCTGAAATGACATATTATCTGCTCCGCTCGTGGTCATAGTACTCCTAGGTACCCTTTGCAAAGCTGAATTTATATTATCCCAAAGAGAACTAAGCTCAGTAATTTTAAATTCTTTAGTAACTTGATTCATGTCACCTTTTAAGACCTTATCAATATCGTCATTTAAAACCTGGAAAGGTTTCAATGTACTGAAATACAAAACTAAAAAAGCAATAATAAAAAGTAGTCCATTTAAAACTATTGCTTTCGAATAAAACAGTCCAACATCACCCAGGCTAGGCAACGATTGTAAAGAATCAATAGATACAATAGCCATTGCAATTACTACATTTTTATTTAACCTGGGATTAAAAATTTTAACTGGCTCAATTGCAACCACGTTATGATTAGTGGCTTCTATAATGACTCCTTCTTCTCTACCAGATAAAAATCTGTTTCTAGTCTGTATTGCAATCTTGGCCTCTTCGCCTGAGACTAAATATTGATTCATTCGATTAGTTGGTGCTAAAATTCTGTTTTCTAAATCCACTAATATCGCCATTCGGACATCTTTTTCACTTTTCTCTAATGACCCTATATCTGTGCTAATGTCAGTTTTAGTAGCCAAAAATGGTGCATTTTTTGCTACAATTTGTTTAGCTATAAATTTTGCTCGCAATCCCAGTTCATTGATAAGACTCTGGTGATTAACTTCAATCAAAGGCTGTATAGACACCAACAAACTTCCTAAGCATAATAAAATCAAAATCCATGCACCAATAGTTTTTAAATCATATTTAAAATTTAATGCATAAAAGAATGGCATAACTTGTTTATCAATAAACAAAGACACTTTCTCTTTAAAATCTTGAGGGACTCTTTCTATTGACTTCATAGAAGTAGTACCGCCCTCGGCGCCAATGTCCTTCTTTTGTGTTTTATCTGGAAACTGAATTACATTGCCTAAGCCATAAATTGCCGGTGCATTATGAAGTGAAGGAGGCGTAGGTTTGACAAGCTCTAAAATAAATTCGCCAACTCCTATCCTATCTCCTGGACCAATTGTTTTTGAACGAGTTAAAATTCCATTTACAAAAGTGCCATTAGAACTACCATGATCCCTTAAAATTATTTAGTTAGTTTATACATAGCTTATCGCCTACCTGAATATTCAATTTTTTTGTTATACCGGCTTGTAATTCTAAAACCTCTGAAGCTTTGACATCCAACAGAGGTAACAATTTCCATGGTTTAACTTGCACGAAAATAGATGTAACTTCGTGTGTTTCTTTTTCCTTGCCTTGTTTCAAAAAAATAATATCTAAGGACATTTTCATGAACCACATATGCACACTTTGACAACGCGGGAAAAGCATTGCTTCTCCTTCCATTAAGACAGTTTTTCCCATAAGTCCTTTTAGTCGATCAAAAAAGAACTCCGCTACATAACACTTATCGGACATAACTTGTTGATTTTTTAAGGATTTAACTTTTATTATTCTCATATTATTTATTATCCCCTATGGCTGTCAATTACTTGCCACCCCCACCGCTTAAGAAATCCAGGAAGAATGGGCCAAAAATCATAATAAGAACAGCAGGTAAGATAAAAAATACAAGGGGGATTAAAATTTTCTGTGACGCGGCTGCTCCGGCCTTTTCTGCTCGAATCATTCTTTCAGTCCTAATTTGATCAGACTGTTGTCTCAAAATTTTACCTATCGAAGCACCCATTTGATCAGCTGAAATCAAAATAGCCACAAAGGAGTTGATCTCAATCATATTAATACGAATTGACATTTCCCTTAGTGCATCTGCACGAGAAGAGCCTAATCTAATTTCCCTTAACAGTTGTGCAAACTCATCTACCATCGGGCCTGCAGCCGCTTTCTCTACCACCTTGCCAATAGCCCCAATAAAATCAAGACCAGCCTCGGTCGAAAGAACTAGCAAATCTACAATAAACGGGAGGGATTTTAAAATTTCACGCTGTCGTCTCTTGATACGACCACCTATCCACAAATCAGGATAAAACCAGCCACCAATACCAAATAAAATGAAATAATACCAACTAGTGTCAATTAACTCTAAACTATTTAAAATAGCGCCAGCTATCGGAAAGAAAGCAATCAAAAAGAATTTAAAAGCAATAAACTCATCAGGAGTAAACTCTTCTTTTAGTGAAGCAGTTATTAGTTTTCTTCCATAATTTTGTCGCATGTTTTCAAAAGATTTTTTTCCTCTAACAAGCGGCAATACATATTGTGTAAAAAATGGTCTGATTATTTTTACAAATTGACTACTGGATTTCCTGCCCTTAAGATCTTCAAGGGTTTATTGGACCACACGAGCTTCTTCTTCTTTGAGCAGCATGCGAACAAACAAAAACACACCTAT
>JACQAU010000131.1 GCA_016194835.1 Deltaproteobacteria bacterium | reverse complement strand
TCCCGGCCCATCCTTGGGCCTTCTGGCTTTGCAATCCATGCCGCCAGAGTCGAAAAAACAAATAATTAAAAATATTTCAAATGCTAGAGTAAAAAATAAATGTTTAAAAATATTGCGAATGTTATGATGCTGTAGAAAATGAAAACCATGAAAGATCATACAAAAACCATATTGCAGCCTGAAAAACATGCTGAAAAGCGCATTAACGAGCTGATAGTCGTTATTCAACATCATGACTATCAGTATTATGTTTTAGATGATCCAGAGATCTCTGATACACAATATGATTTGTTGTTTCGCGAACTGCAAGCCATAGAAGCACAGTATCCAGCACTCTTGCGTCACGACTCGCCTACTCAACACGTAGGAGGCAAACCCGTAGAAAAATTAGAAAAATTTAAACATAAATCGAATACTTTGTTGAATTAAAATTTGATGGGCTATCTATGAACCTCACATATGAAAATGGACTTCTCACACATGCCGCCACGCGAGGAGACGGAGAAACAGGCGAAGAAGTTACACAAAACATCAAAACAATTAGATCTATCCCTCTACAACTAAAAATAAAGCAGCCACCTAAACTCATAGAAATCCGTGGCGAAATCATAATGAGTACTAAAAATTTTGAAAAATTAAATGCCTCTCAACAGAAAAAAGAGCAAAAGCTTTTTGCCAATCCGAGAAATGCTGCTGCCGGTTCCATCAGACAACTTGATCCGGCAATTACAGCCTCGAGACCATTGAGTGCTTTTTGGTATGGGTTTGGATATGTAGAAGGCCTTAACTTTGAAACAATGAGCATGTTTGAAGAAATGCTAGAGACATTAAATTTCCAAGTAGGCAAATATCGCTTAGTTTGCGCTGGCACTAAAGAAGTATTAGATTTTTACAAAAAAATCGAATCATTACGCGAAAATCTACCCTTTGAAATTGACGGAATAGTAATCAAACTAAACTCCATAAAACATCTTGATTTAGCGGGGTATGTCTCAAGAAATCCTCGCGGGATGATTGCGTTTAAATTTCCTCCACAAAAGCAGATCACAAAAATAGAAAATATAATTGTTCAAGTAGGACGCACAGGAACGCTCACTCCAGTTGCATTAGTAACTCCTATACGAGTTGGAGGTGCTGTTATTAGACGGGCAACTTTACATAACCAAGATGAGATTGACAGAAAAGATATCAGGATTGGCGATCAAGTTTACATCCAACGGGCGGGTGATGTAATTCCAGAAGTAGTAAGCGTTATAAAAAAATATCGAAACGGAGAAGAAAAGAAATATCAACTTCCGGCTCACTGCCCTGTTTGTGGAGCACAAGTAATCCGAAAAGCAGGCGAAGCTGCTAGTCGTTGTATAAGCAAAAACTGTATTGCCCAGCTAAAAGAACGAATCAGGCATTTTGTTATGAAAAATGCTCTTAATATCGAAGGTATAGGTGAAAAAACAGTAGAACAATTAGTTGACGAAGGGATAATAAAAAGCACTTCTGATTTATTTGTTTTAAAAAAAGAAAACCTAATGGAACTAGAAGGCTTTGCTGAAAAATCTTGTGAAAATACATTAAGCGCAATTGAAAATGCCAAAAACCCTGAACTTTATAGATTTATTTTCGCATTAGGAATTCGTCATGTTGGGGAGAGAACCGCAAAAACATTGGCTGGTCATTTTGGTTCGCTAGATGCATTGATGGACAGTTCTAAAAATGAATTAGAACAAATCCATGAAATTGGACCGGAAATGGCTGAAAGTATTTATAAATATTTTCAGAGTGAAGAAAACAGAAACGAAATACAAAAACTGCTGACACAAATTAACCCACAATCTACAAAAAAAGATCAAAAGACAGGCGTGTTAGTTGGTAAAATTTTTGTCCTTACAGGCACACTCCCAACCCTATCGCGCAGTGACGCAACTAAGAAAATAGAAGAAGCTGGGGGACGAGTTACTTCTAGTGTCTCAAAAAATACAAATTATGTGGTTGCCGGGATAGATGTTGGCAGCAAACTCCAAAAAGCTAAGGGGCTTAAGATACCTGTGATTGATGAAAAGATGTTAATAGAACTTTTGGAGTAGAAATTTATTTTTTTATATTAGCAAGCTTTCTTATTTTTCCAGCTTCCATGTCTCGCATTAGTTTATCCCACCTGTCACGGTGAGTGAGATAATAAGCCTCTAAAGTGTTACATCGAAACTGAATAGCGGAAGTAGGCTTGGACATGAGTCTTAATTGATTAATATAACTCTCAAGCAGATTTCTTTTTTCAGTAGG
>JACQAU010000130.1 GCA_016194835.1 Deltaproteobacteria bacterium | reverse complement strand
CTGTAGAAAAAGAATTATCTCAAAACTTAGATACTGCAGTTTTGAATATTATGGATGATTTCATGAAACACAATGGTGATAAACCTTTGGATGATGATATCACTTTGGCATTTGCTAAAATAAATTCGTTTAACCTCTCAAAAGAAAGTCCACCTAGTGTATGACTAAAGCTAATTTGAATTTTAAAATTTGGGAAATAACGCTGCTCACGTTCTCTCTGGTATGTTTTGCTGGATCTGTTTTAATTTATTATAATGAAATTTCACTTCGTAAATATATTTTAGGTTGGGAAGAAGAGCAGGGCATCACTCAAGTTGGTAAATTAGGCGATAAATCTGGCTTAGTGAGAAGACAACTTAATCAAGAAATCGAATTTCGTTCTATTGAAAAAACAGAAGATCTTTTTAATTTTGATACAATTGTTACAAATCCTAACGGTGCAGCTACTGTTACCTTAAATGACGGCGGTAGTATTGAGCTTGGTCCAAATACTATGGTGCGTTTAAGTTTTGAGTCTAAGCTATCGCTTCAAGGAATATCTAGAGCAGCTACCATATTAGTTGTTGCTGGTAAAGTCACAGGCCAAGCCAAAGACATGAAAATTGAATTAAAATCAAGAGACAAAGTAATCTCCTTAACAAAAGATAGACAAAGTAAAATGGAAGTTTCAGAGGCTCCATTAATAAAGGCCAAACCTGAGCTTGCACTTCTAACCACGGCAGTCGCGCCACCACCGCCACCTCCTCCTGTGAGTGCGGGAGTTGAGATCAAGCTTCTCACACCTAAAGAAGGAGAAATGTTACATATTAGTAAAGACACTCAAATCTTAGAGAAAAAAGTTGAACTTACTTGGAAAATTGAGCCATCTTCTGTTTCAAGACAACTACTTGTGCTCAGTCGGATTGAAAAAACTGAAAATGGAGAACTCAAAATACAAGAAATATATAAAAAACAAGTCGCATCAGATGAGCAAGGTAGTGGTCAAGAAACACTTTCTATCAAATCACCAGGGGGATATCGTTGGGAACTTAAACAATCTGACGGTACTTTGTTTCAAGAGAAAAACTATTTTTCCGGGTTTAAAATTAATCCAGAATTTGAAGGGATAGAAGTACTTTCGCCACTTGTGGGTGGACAATTAATACAGAGCAATAAATACTTAGGGTCTGGGAAAAAGACTTTTGATATCACCTTACAATGGAAGCCATACAAAGAAGCGAAAAACTATAATATACAAATTTTTGATTCACCAAAAGCAAATAAAAAGATTTTAGAGAAAACAGCAGACAAAACCTCATATTCTTTTAATAAAGGAAAAATTATATCTGGAAAAATTTATTATAAAATTTCTACCAAACTTCCTTCTGGATTTATTGTCAGTTCAAGCCCAACTGAATTTAATTTTAATTTTCTACCTCCAATACTTGTTAAGCCTTTAGACAAGGCTATTATGCAAAAAAAGGATCTAACAGAAGCTAATAGTAAAGTATTGCTCACGTGGCAAAAGACTAGTTTTACTGAAGGTTATAATTTAGAAATTTCTACAGAATCTGAATTTAAAAAACCTATTTTACAAAAAGACCTAAAAGACAATTTTTTTGTATTCAAACCAGTTTCGCCTGGACAATTCTTTTGGCGAGTTCGCAGTTACTCTGAAACAGCAAAGAGCGCCTTTAGTGCCCCAGCAGCGTTTGAAGTTAAATTAGAGGGGAAATAAACTATCTTATTGATGATCTTCTAGATCTTTAGGTGAATTTTTGGGCGGTGGAGGTAGATATTCGCCTATGGAAAAACAACATGGTTCTTGTTACTAATTAAGATCTATGTCTGTCCAAGATTATATTTGTACTGTAAAATCCGTAAGATATCTTACACCTACCGTCTTTGAATTATCTTTTGAAGTCACCAAACCTTTTGATTTCAAAGGGGGGCAGTTTATCAGTGTTGTAATCCCAAAAGCTGGCCCACAGGGGAGGGATTTGAGACGGGCTTATTCCATTGCGTCACATTCTGAAAAGCGCCCTATTGAGCTTTGTGTTAAAAGAGTAGAGCATGGACCCGGAACGGCTTATATGTCAGAACTGCATCCAGGTGAAAATTTCAGCATTTATGCCCCATATGGTGATTTTATATATAAACCAAAACACAATAAACGGGTGTGTTTTGTTGCAACAGGCACTGGTGTTGCACCTTTTCGTTCTATGGTTTTTTCGAAATCATTTATAGAACAACCGCCTATTTCAACATTCTGTTTATTTGGCATAAGAGACGAATCTGAAATCATCTATAAAGAGGATTTTCAAAATAAAAGTGATATTAAATGGATTCCAGCTCTTTCTCACCCATCTGCAACATGGACTGGCTTTAAAGGGCGTGTTACAGACTACCTGCGTGCATTTGGTTCTAGCTGGCTTGAAACTGAATATTATCTATGTGGCAATGGGGCAATGATCCAAGAAGTAAAAGAAATTTTAAAAAATCATGGTGTGACTAAAGAGTCTATGCATCAGGAAATTTATTATAAATAATATGCTCTCTCCTTTTTGGAAAAGATTTTTACCAGTTATATTAATTCTAGGTGCCCTGCTACGTCTTATATGGATAGAAGACTTAGAGTATAAATATGATGAAAGATACATATTTGGCAAAACACAAACAGTTGGAGTTAGTGAGCATTTTCCTCTAATAGGCATGGCTTCTGGTGTGGGAACGGTAAATCCTGGATTAGGTCTTTGGATTTTTATAGGACTTGGTAAAGTTTTTCACATAAAGACGCCGGCTGAGTTAACTAGGGCAGTACAGATCATAAATGTTATTGCTCTTTTTCTTTTGGCTTTTTTTATTTTAAAATTTATCATCCCGCCAGAAAAAGAAATGTGGCTTTGGGGGTTGGCACTAACTGCTATAAATCCATTTGCAGTGTTGTTTTCAAAGAAAATATGGCAACAAGAATTGTTGCCTTTTTTTTGTGTACTTTTTTTAATGAGTTTTTGGAAAAAACACACAAAAACAGGAGCTTTTTTCTGTGGATTGCTTGGAATAGTGCTGGGCCAAATCCATATGTCAGGATTTTTTCTGTTTGCAAGTGTTTGTGTATGGATTTTACTGTCTAGAAAAAGTATAAAATTTTTTTACTGGTTTATGGGCACTCTTGTCGGCATTGTTCCTATGCTGCCGTGGATTTATCATATTTTTGCATACCCTGAAATTCAAAAGGCATTTAACCACAGCTGGGAGCTTACAAAATTTACTGACACATCTTATTGGATGCGCTGGGTGACCGGGGCTTTGGGTGTGAATTTAAAATACAGCCTGGGTAATCATTTTGTAGATTTTCTGACATATCCTATTATTTTTAGTCAAAAAACTTATTTTTTTAAACTGATCTATTTCTTGCTTGTTATATCTGGCGTTTGTATTATTTGTAAAATTATTTACAATTTATATAAAAATAAAAGAAGTGTCTTATATTTCTTTTATGGCAAAGAAAATAATACAGTAATGCTACAAAATGCTTATTTTTTTGGTTCCGGAGCTATCATGGCTATATGTGGTTTTACAATTTACATGCATTATTTTATTGTAACTTTTCCTATGCAGTGGGTTTTTCTAGCTAGACAAGTATTAATCAATTTCAAAAAAAGCAAACACCTACTATGGATAATTTGGGTTAGTCAGTTGATTTTCACTATTGGCTTTCTCGGCTATATTCATATCAAAGGGGGGGCACCGGAAGGTGACTATGGAATAGTGTATCGACTTTTACCACAGGATAAGAAATGAAATTTTTATTTTGCCACAAGTCTTAATTCTGATATGAACAACCCAGGAGATAAAAAAATGACAGAAACTACACAAGATATGCAAGATATCAATATGGTGCAAAAATGGTTAAGATTTGATCCACTTCGCTGGCTGGCTGGAGCAATGAGTGGACTTTTATCTGGAGCAGTTGTTATCATTATTGGCTCTCTTTATTGTTATTATTCTGGACATGAAATCTGGTTTTTTTTAAAGCTTGGGGCGTTACCCGTGTTAGGGGCCAATGCTACAGAAATAGGGTTTTATAGTAACTTCATTTTTACTGGATTTTTATTTTACGAAGGCATGTCACTAATTTTAGGGGTGGTTTTTTCTCATTTCACTTGGACAAATTCGTTTTTTCCTCTTTTAGTTATGGGCCTAGTGTGGGGAATTTTTACCTGGATTTTTATTTGTAATCTTTTTATTCAATCAATACCACAGGTACTAGCAGCAGAAATAAGATCAGGAGCTACTTTACCTTTGTGTCTAGCATTTGGATTTGCTTTGATTTCGGTAGCATTTTTTGATCGTGTGCTACGCGGCGGTATTGAGGGTAGCAGATAGCCCACCGTCTGACACTTTTCTATATTATTTGTCAACTTGCGTTATTGAACACGCAGCTGAATTCAAGGTAAACATAACATCACAAATCGTTTGAAAAGTTTAACTCAGACGATATGAAAAACTTGAAACCTATTAGGAGGGTAATATGAAAAAGAAATACTTAACAATATTGTTCGTTAGTCTGTTTGGTGCATTTTCGTCTATGGCACAAGCTTTAGAGCTTAAAGTAGCACCATTAGCAGTAGATGTAAAAATTGAAGCAATCGGTTTTAAAATTTTAAAGACCGAAAGGGCAGCAATTATCTTAACCGGTCAATTAGCTAAAGATGTAGCAGAAGTGGCTCATTATCCCATCAATGTTGCAACAGAGATGGTTCTTTTGACAGGAGAGGAAGTAAATAATTTTGTACTTCCAATCATAAAAAACTCTATGCACTTAGGCAAAGACATTTTGGTGCAAACCACAGAACTTGCCGAGTTTGCAGTCAAAACTGCTGTCAATGCTCTCAAAGAAGGCGCTACATTAGTAGCTAATATGCCAAATGAAGTATTAAAAACATTATTCAAAATCAGCAAAACGCCGGTAGTTGTACTAAAAAATTCAGATATTATTTTCTTAAAAGCTGGTGGCGAAATATTAGGCGCAGCAATTGATGTGCTTTGCGCAGCCCTAAAATTACTAACCTTTGGACTTTTTGGATGTTAATTTAACCCCAATGCGCAATCATGCAACCCTCGTTTGGCATAACCCCAGACGAGGGTTTTTTAATAGGCATATATTGCCTATTTTCTTAAACAATAAATAACATAACATAAGAGTATGGACATCCAAAGTTCTCACAACGCCTTAAGAAATCAGATTGCTTCGGAAGAAGAGCGCTTTGAGCAAGCGTTATTGCAAAGAAAAGCACAACAACAAGATACGCTGAACAATATTGATTCAGAACATAAAAAAGATATTGAAAATATGAAACAGTTTTATAAAAAGCAAGAAGATGATTTGGAAACTGCTTATAAAGTTGAACTTTCTAGAAAAAAAGAAAACTATGAAAAAGATTTAGCAGACACAAGAAAAGGATTTTCAAAAGAAATCACACAAGAAAAAGAAGCGCAAGAAAAAGAATTTGATAAACTCAGGGAGCGAGAGTCTGCACGCATTGAGGCGTATAAGAAAAAGCAAGAAGAAACACTCGAAAAAATGCATGAAAAATATCAAGCAACTCTAGAAGAGATGGACAAAAACACTAAAACTTCGTAAATCAAAGTTTTATTATTTTCTTAATGAGCTGTGTAGTGCTTTTGCCCTTTATAAACGGAAGTGAAAAAACCTTCCCTCCCCAGGATAGAACTTCTTTAGCGCCAACCATTTTAGTTGTATCCCAATCGCCACCTTTTACAAGAATATCTGGTCTAAGTTTTAATATAATTTTGAGTGGATTTATCTCACCAAACCAAGTCACAAAATCCACTGCTTCTAAAGCCGCAATAACTTCTAAACGATCTTTGAGGATATTTAAAGGCCTCTTGTGACCCTTCAGTTCTCTTACAGAATGATCAGAATTTAG
>JACQAU010000129.1 GCA_016194835.1 Deltaproteobacteria bacterium | reverse complement strand
TCCGGATGACAAAGAACAAGCAGTTATAAGGTTAGTAGTTTTTTTGTCCGGATGACAAAGAACAAGCAGTTATAAGGTTAGTAGTTTTTTTGTCCGGATGACAAAAAAACGAACAGTCAATGATACTTTTCTTTGCAAAGCCTTCAGTGGTTTTCCCAAAGAGAAAGTCTGAGGCTTGGGTTTACCCGTTTCTATTGGAGCAGTTTTTTATGAGTGAAAACGTCGAAAACGCATCAGAAAATAGACAAGATAAAAATACGAATGGTACAAATACATCTGGCACAGAAGCAACCCCAGCCACTACTCAGGGCCGCAGTCATGCAGTTCTGACTCAAGGTTTAGGTGGCATTTTGGGAGTAAAGGCCGGAATGACTCAAGTCTTTAATGAAGACGGACTGTCTATGGCCGTAACAGTTATTGATCTAAAGCCGTCTGTAATTACACAGATAAAGACTAATAAAGATAACGACTACCAGGCCATACAAGTTGGCATTATCAATAAAAACGCCAAACATACTTCGCTGTCAGAACGAGGACATGCAAAAAAAGCTGGTGCTACTGGATTTTATCATTACCAGGAATTTCGTTTACCTAAAGACGCAAGCTTAGATGGCTTGGCGGTAGGTCAAGTCTTGACATCTGATTTTATTAAGGCGGGAGACCTAGTGGATGTGTCTTCTAGAAGCAAAGGCAAGGGCTTTCAGGGTGGTATGAAGCGTTACAATATGTCCGGTGGTCATAAAACCCATGGAGCTTCTCTTTCTCATAGATCACTTGGTTCTATTGGAAACAGGGCCGATCCTGGCAGATGCTTTAAAAATAAAAAAATGCCAGGCCATATGGGTCATGAAAAAATTTCTGTTCAGAATGTACAAGTAGTAAAGGTGGATAAAGACAAAGGTCTACTTTTAGTAAACGGCAGTGTTCCAGGTTCTAGAAGTACTATCGTGTCCATTCGAAAAGCTGTAAAGGCAATAAAAAATAAAGGTAATGGTGGTTAGAATTTATGCCTACTTTAGATTTATTTAATCAAGCAAAAGAAAAAGTTGGAACTGTCTCTCTCAGAGATGATGTTTTTGGGGTAAAAGTAAATTTCCCACTTGTGCATCAAGTGCTAAATGCCCAGAGGGCAAATCAAAGACAGGGCACTGCAAAGACAAAAAGAAAAGCAGAAGTTCGTGGTGGTGGTAGAAAGCCATTTCGTCAAAAAGGAACAGGTAATGCAAGACAGGGTTCAACTCGATCTCCTTTGCAGCCAGGTGGTGGACAAACGTTTGGCCCAATCCCGCGTTCTTATCGCCAAAAAACACCCAAATTAATGATCCGAGGAGCATTGAGATCAGTTTTGTCAGACCGTGTGTTTTCACAAAGGTTATTGGTGATTGATGAGTTTAAATTAGAGTCAGCAAAGACAAAATCATTTTATGAATTATTTAAAAATAAATTTCAACTGGATAAAGCACTTATTATTGACGAAGAAAATAAAAACCTTGCTCTAGCTAGTAGAAATATCCCAAGAGTAAAGTTTTTGAGAACCGAAAATCTAAATGTTTATGATTTAGTAAAATATCCTTGGTTGCTTTTGACTAAGCAGGCTGTTTCTACTATTGAAAATCGGCTGTCTCAAAAAGAGGCATTACAAAAAGAAGAATTAAAGGAATAGGTTATGCAATCTCAATACGATGTAATTTTAAGACCGCTTATAAGTGAAAAAAGCACAGCTCTGGCAGAGCTAGCCAATAAGTATGTTTTTCAGGTTGCAAACGGGGCTAATAAAAATGAGATTCGAGATACTGTTCAAAGATTGTTTAATGTAAGGGTTAAAAAAGTTCATACCCTGGTTGTACATGGAAAGGTCAAACGGTATGGCAAAACAGTAAAAAAAGAGTCTAACTGGAAAAAAGCGGTTGTGACACTAATGGCAGGAAGTAAAATTGAAATTTTTCAGAACAAATGAAACTAAAAGTGAGCACAAAGAGTAATGATTGAGGAGACAAATAAATGCCCATAAAAACTTTTAAAGCTATGACTCCCGCTACGCGTTTTAAGATGGTCGCTGACTTTTCTGTGTTGACTCCTCGTAAGGACCAACCTAAAAAACCGAGTTACTTATTTGCAGATTTGAGAAAAACAG
>JACQAU010000019.1 GCA_016194835.1 Deltaproteobacteria bacterium | reverse complement strand
AGATTACAAAGCACTTCATCTGAGCGAATTGAAAGTTTTAGTGCTTTTTTAAAGTAATTCTCAGATTTTTCGAAATTTTCTAGACGCAAATAACAATTACCAATAGTGCAAAGCAATTCTAGCTCAGTTGATTGATTGATTTCTTTAAGCTTAAGCGCTTTCTCTAAAAGTTCGGCAGCTTCCTGGTGTTTTTTTAGATTAATAAAGAGTTTTGAGAGTTCTTGATAGGTTTCAAGTTTCTGATGATATAATAGTGAATCTTCATAGTTGCTGATGGCTTCTACTAAGTGTCCTTCGACTTCGTTGCATTTTCCTATTAAGAACAAGGCAACGTCGCTTGCTTCTCCAGATTTTAGAAGAGTCTTATAAATATTTTTTGCTAAACCGTATTCACCTGTGTCATACAACAGTGAAGCATTTTTTAGTAGATATGGTATATTTAATTTTCTGTTAGATAAATAAATCCCATCCAAAATCGATTTTGATGGGTATATTTGCGGAGACTGTTGAGGTATTTTTATTTCGTACACTTTTTTTTGAGGTTTAATGTATATTACATAGCTTTGCATTTCTTTTATATTTTGTGTATCTAGATCGTGTATAATGTTTTCTAAGGTCTTAATTTTTACTAAAGTATCTATTTTACTATGAAGCGGATGCAGGCGCATTAAATGATAACCATTGTCGGCTAATGATTGATCCAATAATTTTTCGAACGCATTATTATCAGTCATAGTTTTTGATCAAATCCATTGTTATTATTTATAAAACCGTAACTTTTGAATTTTATAAGTTTCTCTTTCCATTCTTTATTTTTTTTTAATGATATTAGTATGTTTTCTTTTTTATTAGATAAGCCTTTTATTAATTCATCATCTATTTTTAAAAGTATATTTGTTTTATCTTCGATCCTTTTTAGTGTATGATGTATTGTGTTTGTGAGTTCTACTGTTAAGAGATGTTTTGGCAAATATGCTGCGAAGGTTTGTATTTTTTTATCAATAAGTTTTAAAAATTTAATTTTTCTATCGCGTTCATTTTCAAATTGAATTAACATATCCTCTTCTAAAGTAGTTAATTGAGTAGCAAAGGACTGAGAAATGTGAATTACTTGATCCAGACATTTCAATTTTGCTTGCAAAAGTTGATCAAGTTCCATTGTTTTTGCCTTTTTCTAAATGCGTCACAGCTTGTTGCCATGCGCCAAGTAGATTTGCTAATATATTGCCTACACTCGTTAAAGCTTCTTTAGAGTTTTCCACATTAGCTTTCAGCAGTTGCTCTATAATAAAATTGTATAGCCGTTCTAAATCTCTAGCAATCTTTCCGCCTATTTCGAAATTTAGTGAGCTACTTAGTTCGTTAATAATATCGTGTGTTTTTATTATGTATTTACTTTTCCCAACAATATCGTGTTTATCGATGCAGACCGACGCTTTTTTGACATTTTGTATAGCTGCCTCATAGAGCATGATCAGTATTTTTTCTGCAGGTGCTGTTTTAATAAACATTTCCTTATATTGTTGTGCTTTAGTATTCATTGTTTATTAAGTTATCCTCCTAGCAACTGTGCCACCATATTATTGCTGCCGGCACCTGGTAGAGTTGCCGATAAATATTGCTGTTGTCTTTGTAAATTTGCTAGAGATGATTCCATTCTTGCAAACTTCTCTGTAAGAGATTTTTCTCTTTGTTCTAGTCTTTGTTCTTTTTGCGCTATATCGTTATCGATATTTTTTATTCGATCAAGAAGACCTTTTTCTCTGTGACTAAGAGCCCCGGTAATAGAGCTTGTGTATCCTTGTAAAATCTCCTTAAGCTGGTTAGCGAAACCATAAGTACCTGTTATGGCTTCTGCAATATGTTCGAAATCTGATTCAAGTGCTTTTTGAAATTTTTCTTCCTTAAAACGTATAAGACCATTTTTTTCGAATTCAACTCCCAGTTGACTGAGATGCATAAATCTAAAATCTCCTTCGGTTTCAGGGTCCCCTGTAGGAAATCCTTCGTGCATCATATTTCTTAATCGATATTCGATCATTTGCAGGCCTGTGTCTCCTGCAAAAGTCAGTTTTGTATCTGTGTGTTCATCAATTTGATTTTGTTTATTGATAAATTCTAAGACTGAGTTTATTTGTTCAGTTAGGCCTTTGATTTTACCAGCAATTTTTTCGTAATCTTCTGTAATGGTGATAGTAAATGGTTGATCTGGTCTTGCTGACTTTAAGTGTAGATTTACACCAGAAACAAAGTCTTTTATATGATTGCTTTCTGATTCAATAGGAAAGCCATCTACGTATAATAATGCATTTTGTGATTCGTTGTTGTTGTCGATATAAAAATCTTCGATTCCATCTAAAAAATATAACTCAGAAAATGAAACACTTGAGTTAAGTCCGTCTTTTCGTGCTGCTAAAATAAGCTTCCATGGATATTCAGGGTCGCTCATGTCCTTAATCACTGTAGCCCTAACTGGAGAAGTCGGATCTTTGTTTACGATTTGTGCTACCCCATTAAGACTAGATTGGTCATTGTCAACAAAGATTTCTTTTGTGGTTCCATCGCTCATTTGAACGACAATAAAGCCCATGCCAAGAACTTTTTCGTCTGGATCTTGTATTGGATTAGAAATTACTGAAGCCCGATTAGCAAGTTGATCTATTTGTATTGTGTAATTGCCAGGTTCTGCTTTGTCTTTGTCCAAAGTGACACTGGCCAGATTGGCTCCATCTCCTAGGTCTGCCTTAAGCTCTCTAAATTTGCCAAAACTAGTGAAATCTCCAAGTGTTTTTTCTAAGTTTACAAATTTAGATTTAAATTCCTGAAAAAGTTTTAATTTAGATTGTTCTCTCGCTTTTTTGGCATCTAGGACTTTGACGGGCTGGCGCTCGACTTCGATAATTTGTTTTAGGGCTTGTTTAAATGCCCCACCCCCAATGGGATCAAAATTTAAACCCACAGTTTTCTCCTTGGTTCCTCAAGCATCTCAATTATTTATTATGACTTTATTTATAAATTAAACCAATGGGTAGTTTTTGCCTGGTCCCCAAAGCCTTCTCTCACAAAATTATTTTAAAAATATCCCAAAATTAATCTGTTAGAATATTGAAAAATGATGTTAAAACAGTGTTCCAGGGCTCAGTTCTCCGTTTGAACTTCTATGATTTGTCCCTTTTGTATGGTCAAAATCATGGGTTTTCTTTTGATTTGCGCATCTTGAAAAGTTAAAAGCCCTGTTGCTCCCTGATAGTTTGAAATATTTTTTGTTTTTTCTGCTATTCCTATTCTTGTTGTTATATTGTATTTATTGATAAATTTTTCTAATAAACTTGCTGTATCATATGCTATGGCTTCGAGTGATGAAGGTTCAGCGCTATAGGTGCCTTTAAAAACATCCATAAAAGATTGAAACGTAAAGTTTTGGTTTTGTTGGTAAAAAATATCCACAAAAATAGATCCTTCGGCGTATGGCATGGCACGTGTAACTAAATCCTTTGAATTCCAAGTAGAGATGCCTAAAAATTTGACTCCCTCTACATCGCGGTAAGCAAAAGTAGGCAAAATTTGCCCAATATTTTTGGGTTCATCTGGAATAAATACTGCATCATAATCTATAAGAGGTTTGAGTTGGTAGTATTTTTCTGTTTTTCTGGTTTTCTTTTTAATTTGTAGTTCTTCGCGTGTGCGAGCAAGTTCTTCAAGTTCTTTTGTTCTTGCTTCTTGATAATAAAGACCCGAAAGTTTATCGATATATTGTCTAAAATCTGTTTCTTGTGGAGGATAAGCTTCTATGCCAGTAATTTCACCTCCAAGTCGCTCTACTGAATCCCAAAAGGCTTCTGAAAACTGCTCTCCAAACTTGTCTTTTGGAAATAAAATAGCAAATTTTTTTAACTCCTTTTTTTGTATGGCATATTCAGCAATGGCTTGAGCTTGTGCGTTTGGTGAAAGAGCAAAATAAAACACAAAACTACCCTCTATGCCATGCTGCTGGGAAAGAGAAAATAAGGGAAGAGCTAATTCTTCTGCTCTCTGTGTTATCTTTTCGATTCCTTTGCTTAATAACGGGCCAATCACAGCAATTACATTGTGTTGAAAATATAGCCAAATGGTGTTGGTATTATTTTGGTTACTTGTTTTTGCAAATCATCTGGTTTGTCAGGTGATTTTTCAGGCGGTTTTTCTAGTTTTGCTTTTAGTTGTAAGTATTTTATTCGAGTATTGGTGTCTAAAATTTCTGGTTTTATTTGTGAAAATGTTTTTTTAGCATCTTCAATTAACTTAGCTTCTAGTTCGGCTGAGGCCAAATTAAAAAGTACGTAGGTTTGAAAATTAATATGAACCTCTGAGTTCAAAGATTTTTTAAATGCTTCGATTGCCAACAAGTGTTTTTTAAAAATAAAAAATATAAGACCTTTTAAATTGTAAATTTGTGCAAATTTTTCGATTATTTTATTTTTAATAGGTTCGTATTTTTTTTCATAACTATATATTTTACCTAAAGCTGTTTCATAATTTTCGTGCTGAAACAAAAGCTCAATTGTCCTGAAATCACGTGATTCCTCTGCCCCAAGTAAGGTAATTTCAATTTCAGGCGAAGCATAAAAAGTTATCTGTTTTTTAGGAGTGTGACTACAAGCGCCAATGGCAATGCATAGCATAAAAATAGTAAAAAAAACATTTTCAGACACTTGCGACATTTTACTTTATTTATAACAATTTCTTTTTTAAAACCAGTACTTTTAAATACTTTTAAAATGGGCTTTTAATTTAAAAGCTAATGTCTCGGGTCACCCTAAAGCTGTTTGTATAGTTTCTAACTTCTGGGGTTTTAAATTCCACCTCTACACGGTACTTGCCTGCACTCATATTGTGTGTGGACCACTGTTTTAGACCGTCCAAGTCGTGCAACGCTATTGGTTCTTGGTTTGCTTTCAATTGGTACCAGCGGAGTTGTAAGCCAGACAAGTCAGGTGTTTTCAGGTACACTAATTTTTCGTTTCCATTTGAATTGATGCCTAATTCGTCAATCAGAGAAACTCGATTTAAAAAACGAATCCACATATTTTCTTTATCAACAGAACAGAATTCAACAGATCGCATCTCTCGCATCAAACAAGTGTTGTGTGATGGTCTAAATCCAGATGGCGAATCAGGACTATAAAACGTATTAAAAGCTCCGATTTTATCTTTTGTAAAATCATAATTTGCAGGCATTGCGTATAACATTGCAAAAGCCAGGATGTTATTTCCATCGTGTATATTTTCCTTAAACTCAAGGACATGTTTTCCTGGTACTAATGTTTTATCTAGATGATCGATTTCAAAAAAACTCCGATCATCCGTATAAGCTCCCTTAATGCTTACTTTTTGATTATCTAAATAAACATCTACATCTTGTGGCGTTTGCCAGCCAACTGAGCTGATGATAGCATTGAACTGCTGATCGCCTAATGTGTTTTTAGACGGAAAATCAAATTCAACTCTGACATTCTGGTTATTCAAATTTTGCCAAACATAAGCACCGCTTAAATAAGATGCTTGAGAAACAGCGATTTCGCCGTCGACCCAATGCTTCCAGGGGACTGCTGCTGTGTCAGAATGGTTTGCTCCAGTGTATATTTGTCCGCCATCGTATTCTTCTCCTACCTCTCCAAAATTATGTCCTAATTCATGCCGGAGGACCATAGTGCCGCTCCGTATAGAACGAGTTGTAATTGCAAAACGCCCGCCTAGGCCACCGTAATAATCATCATTAGCAATTATAATGGGGAAATCCGTTGCTGGTGCTAGTTTGATTGCCTTTTCGATGGTTCCGGAGTTTCCTGGCATGATGGCACGCTTTGATCCCTTGGGGCTTCTGTAGAGACCAAAAGCGGTGTTCTTTGCTATAAGATCTGTGATTCCAGAATCTTGTGATGGTAAGAAAACAGCAAAAACGTTAAACAACGGCAGGTAACTCGAAAATGTCTTTGCTTTAAATAAATCGTCGGCAATTCGCTGAGCGTCATCAAAAAATTTTTGTTTTTCATTTGTCGTATATCCATCACCTAAGATGGTTAGATTAATTCGGTTTTTTGTTGGACCTTGGAGTACCAGGGTGCGAACTTCGCTTTCGCGTTGTAATTTGGGGTCTACGCTGTTTGTTTGATCTATGTAGTTTTTGTAGAGAGTTGGAAGGTATTGATCGTCAAATAATATTTCTTCGTAAATTTCGCTAGATGCTCCTATGTCCTCATCCACATACAGTGGAAATGAACGCAAAACCTGGCTGTGTGTGGCCATATCATTTATGGTGTTAGGTATTGTTTTAGGTGTGTTTTCAACATTTAAGATTTGTAGTGTGTCTATTTTAGGATTGTGGATCTGTTGTACACGTACTGTTGCGACAGCAAGGTTAGAAACTGCTAGTGACAGAATAACAAAACATATTTTTATCATTTTTTTACCCCCACTTAATATATTGAAATATTAGTCCATTGGTTTTGATGTTTGTCAAGAAGAGATTTGTTGTGATGGGCAGGGTCCATAATTCGATTTGGGATTTTTACTCAATCAACTCTCCACCCCAAAGTTTTTTCAAAAATGTAACACATGGGTAAATTTTGATTTCATCTAAATTAAGCTCCCTTTCACCTAAAAAGACCCCAATGCATGTAATCTTTCTATTTTTAAATTCACTTTTCAGTTGAACCAAACCTTTGCTAAATTTTTTTGAAAAATGTCATCAAAGTTATGCCTGTGGTTTTACATGCCGTTTACTGGATCGTCCGGTGGAGTGGTGACGCTTGCACCGAGGCATGCTTTCATTGCATTATAGGCAGAAATAAATTCATTAATCACCTGTATTAAGTCGGCTTTTTCTTCTGTTTGAGTAGGCCGTATTAGTTCACCATCTGCATTATAACGAAGAAGATTTCCTTCATTGTCAAATACGTCAGTTGCTCCGTCTGGTGTTTCGTAAGGCGCTATCATAATGCCGTCAATAGTAGGAAGACCAAAATGCGGTTCATGTGAGAGATGTTTTTTTATGTCCTCTAGTGTTAAAGAAATAATACTGGTACATGGATAATAATTAATGCCTGACGGCAGATATAAATTATAAAATTTTGCATTGTCTTTTTTCTCCCCAAATTTCAAAAAACTCTCATTATAATTATTAAACTGTGTAGAACAAGCACTAAGTGCTGTGGCGGTTTCGCTATGATCTGGGATTTGAATGCGATCACATATTTGTTGTGCATTATATAAACATTTACTCAGTTCCTGATTTTCTTTTTCAATATGTTCATTAATTTCTGCTTGATTATTTGTATCTTCGCTATGTTTAGGACACTCGGTGTCACAACTTTTATCAATATCTATCTCAATAGTATGAGCATAAGGACATGTTGCTGTACACATAGGACGACCTTGTAAATATGTAGCTTCATTAGGAAATTCATTGGGATCTGTTCTGACATTACAATCATTATCTGTGTTGTTACTGTCTATATTATATGTCATTCTCCAAGAGCAGCCATAATTACTGCTAATAGTACTCCTAAACTCATGCACTGTTTCATACCATATCTTACAAACTGTGCATCTATCATCAGAATTTTTATATTTACTTAAGTCAATATTGGAGGCATTAGTCTCACTGGCAGGATCCTCTCGGAGACACCCAAAATCTTTATTATATTGAAATTCAGAAAAAACTCTATCAAGTATTTTTTGACAGAATATATCTCCTTTTGCCTCACCATATGGTTCATATGTGCAAACACATTTTTTCTTTGGTGGAGTGCTGCAAATAAAAGGCCCCTCTTCGTTGGTGTAGTGTAGACCTGGTACAATGGTGGGAGGAACAGGGTATCCTAGAGTCAAAGTGTTACTTATGGCAACGCCTATTGAACCATCCAGCCAATATTTTAAATATACTCCTGCTTCCAGGACTTCTGACTCATAATATTTAATTAAACAAAGAGTCTCAAAACCATAAGGGTCATTGAGGACATAATAATAAAAGCAATGCAGATTAAACACAACTGTGTCCACTTTGAGCTTGTCATCAGTAGATACATCGGAATAATACACTAAATTCTTGAGATTCTTGACATAAGTAGAGATTATGCTCTATTCGGTGGGCTTATGGAGTTTTGATCTAAACCCTCGTGGTTCTCATGGCATTAGACATAGAAGCTAAATTTCAAGTTTAGAAAGCCATGGGGCTGAAGAAAGAATTGAAATAGCATCAAACTGCTTTTCTCGATATAAATTTTTAACTAACTGAATAGACTTCTGTGGTTCAAGTATTTTTGTAAAATATTTTAAAGCTGGAGCCAACGAATCATCCGAAGTTTTTACTTCAATGAGAAACTCTGATTTGTTATTTTTTAAAGTAAAAAAATCAACCTCTCGCTTTTGATGATCCCGAACATAATGGAGGGCATAGCGATCTCCAAAAATATCCTCTCGATAGTGATTCCTTTTTAAAAGTGAACAAGCCACCAGGTTTTCAAATCGAGCTCCACCTTGATCAGTGACTCGCGCGCAATCATAAAAATAAATTTTTGGTTCTTTTAACAATGCGCGTGCAATATTTTTAGCGTAAGGAGTAACAATGAAAATAATGTACAATCTTTCTAAAACTTGAATCCACGATTTTACTGTATGAGAAGAAACCTGTAGGTCTTGTGCCAGTGATGAATAAGAAACAGTTCTCCCCACACGTTCTGCTAGCAAATCAATCAATATTTCAATGGATTTTAGGTCACGAACTTTCTCTAAATCCAACAAATCTTCTCTTAAGATACTATCTAGGTGAGAGCGCCGCCATCGATTGGCACTTTCTTCGCTCTTGCTTAAAAAAGGTTCAGGAAAACCACTGAGACTCATCAGTCTTTCTTGTAGGTCAGACACATCTTCAGAAACATGGAGTTGTTTTAATTCAGCAATTGAAAAAGGGTAAAGTCTGTGACCAAAAAATCTGCCAGCGAGACTATCCCCACCTTTCCTGTAAAGATCAAGACGCGCAGATCCTGTGACCAATAATTTTGGAGTGACTCCCTCAGTATCATAAATGCCCTTTATCCAACTTTTCCATTTTTTCATTTTATGAAGCTCATCAAAAATAATTAAATCTTTTTTTCTAACCCATGATTCCTGTAAAATAATAGAACGATCTCGTGTGCGATCAAAATTGAGGTATTCAAAATCAGAGCTCAGTGACTTAGCTAATGTTGTTTTCCCAGCTTGTCTTGGGCCGTAAAGAAGTACGATTTTAGAATCTAAATCCTTAAAAATCTTATTTTTCTGCAGTCTGCCCACAATCATTTTTATCTAATAACCTCTTCTTATATTTTTGCATAGAACTTCAAAAAAAGCATGAGAAATTTGCAGTATGCTTCCAATTATTAACTACCTGGAAGACGCAAGCTCTTGTTTTCTTGAAGATTAATCAATATTTTGTCTATTAGATTTACCCAAAAAAGTTTTTAACTTTTTCAAAAAAGCTCTGGTACATAGGGCTAGATGATCCATGATCCAGTTCCTGAAAACGCATTAGGAGATCTCTTTGTTCATTAGAGAGACGAGTAGGAACTTCGACTAAAACACGTACAAGCTGGTCTCCGCGTCCATAAGACCCAAGTATTGCTAAACCTTTATTCTTAAGCCTGAAGGTTTTATGAGATTGAGTGCCAGATGGAATTTTAAGTTTTACCTTACCTTCAAGAGTTGGAATTTCAACTTCCGTACCCAACGCAGCTTGTGCAAAAGGAATTGGCACTTCACAAATAATATCTGCATTTTCGCGGGTAAAAAAGTCATGCCTTAAAATATTTATAGTAACATAGAGATCCCCGGGTGAACCACCGCGCTCCCCTGCTTCGCCTTCATTAGATAGTTTTAGCTTTTGGCCTGTGTCTATTCCAGCAGGGATTTTTACTGAAATTTGAGTTCGTTTCTTGGTGTTTCCTGTGCCACGACAGTTTGAACACGGATTAGTAATAACCTGCCCCGATCCATTACAGTGCGTACAAGGCCTAGTTATTGAAAAAAAACCTTGTTGAAAATTTATTTCACCACTCCCGTGGCAAGATTGACAGCTTGATGCACTTGTACCTAATTTGGCCCCACTTCCTTCGCAAGTGTCACATTTTACGGTTTTAGAAACACTAATGACCTTTTCTGCTCCAAATGCGGCTTCTTCGAATGTGATATCCAATTGAGTTTCTAAATCATTGCCTGGACGACCATAGGATCTTCTGCGGCGACGTCCTGTGGTGCTTCCACCAAAAATATCACCAAAGATATCTCCGAAAATGTCATTTATATTTGTGCCCGAAAAATTTCCAAAATCAAATCCACCCATACCCCCAGGACCACCGCCCATTTGGCTTGCAGAGTGACCAAATTGGTCGTACATCTGCTTTTTTTTAGGATCTGATAAGACCTCATAAGCTTCGGAAAGCTCCTTAAATTTTTCTTCAGCTTTCTTGTCCCCTGGGTTTCTGTCGGGATGACACTGTATGGCTAGTTTACGGTAAGCTTTTTTGAACTCTTCTGGTGAAGCACTCTTGCTGACACCTAATATGTCATAATAATCTTTTTTTGTTCCCATAACGGTGAGTGCTGCTCACTCTATACTTCTTTGAAATCAGCGTCTATAACATCATCGTCTTTTTTTTCATTTTTCTTGTCGTCATCATTTTTTTCAGTATTTTTTTCAGCATTTTGACTTTTTTCTTGAGAATTATTTTTTGCCTGTTCTCCAGCAACTTTATACATTTGTTCTGCCATTTTATTAGAAGCTGCCGTTAACCCTTCTGTAGCTTTCTGAAGCTCGTTTAGATCCTGGCTGTCCAGGTGTTTTTTTGCTTCTACTAGGGCGTCTTCTACTTCCTTCTTTGTGGCGGCTTCTATTTTGTCGCTGTTTTCTTTTACTGTCTTTTCTATGGTGTAGATCAAGCCATCAAGTGTATTTCGTGCATTTACTCGCTCTTTTCGTTTTTCGTCATCAGAACGATGCATGTCAGCTTCTTTTTGCATGCGTTTGATCTCTTCCTCAGATAGCCCACTTGATGAAGTAATGCGGATGGATTGTTCTTTTTTAGTTCCTAAGTCTTTAGCGCTTACGTGTACAATCCCATTAGCATCAATATCAAATGCGACTTCAATTTGAGGAACTCCTCTAGGGGCCGGAGGAATGCCTACAAGATCAAACCGCCCGAGCGATTTATTGTATTCAGCAAAGTCTCTCTCTCCCTGTAGTACGTGAATAGTAACCGCAGATTGATGATCTGCAGCTGTTGAGAAAATTTGTGATTTTTTCGTTGGTATGGTTGTATTTTTGTCGATCAATTTTGTAAAAACCCCACCAAGAGTTTCAATTCCTAAGGATAGTGGTGTGACATCTAAAAGGAGAACGTCTTTGACATCTCCTTTGAGGACTCCACCTTGAATGGCAGCTCCTACGGCTACTACTTCGTCAGGATTGACACCTTTGTGTGGTTCTTTTCCAAAGATTTCTTTTACTTTTTGTTGAACTTTAGGCATACGAGTCATGCCGCCCACTAAGATAACTTCGTTAATTTTGTCTTTCGAAATTCCAGAGTCTTTGATGCAAATTTCACAAGGTGCTTCTAACTTCTCAATTAATTCTTCAACCAGTGCTTCTAGTTTAGCCCTTGTTAGTCTGGTATTTAGATGTTTTGGACCCGTATTGTCTGCTGTAATAAATGGCAGATTGATTTCAGTTTCAGTTGTTGATGAGAGCTCGTGCTTTGCTTTTTCGGCAGCTTCTTTGAGCCGTTGCAAAGCCATTTTGTCTTTTCTGAGATCAATGCCACTGTGCTCTTTTTTGAATTCGTCAGCAAGCCAGTCAATTATGCGCTGATCAAAATTACCACCACCTAAGAAAGTATCTCCATTTGTGGCTTTTACTTCGAACACTCCGTCTCCCATTTCTAAAATAGAAATATCAAAAGTGCCACCGCCTAAGTCAAATACAGCAACTGTGCAGTCTTTACCCTTTTTTTCGAGTCCATAAGCCAAGGCGGCAGAAGTTGGTTCGTTAATAATGCGTTTAACGTCTAATCCGGCAATTCGGCCAGCATCTTTTGTGGCCTGTCTTTGAGCATCGTTAAAGTAGGCAGGAACAGTAACCACGGCCTCTGTAATGGTTTCACCAAGATAGTCTTCTGCTGTTTTTTTCATTTTTTGTAAAATAAGAGCAGAAATTTCTTGTGGAGAGTACTCGCGATCTCCAATTTTCACCCATGCGTCTCCGTTCTTGGCTTCGAAAACTTTAAAGGGTGTGGCTTTAATAAATTCTTTTACTTCTTTTGAATTGTATTTTCTTCCGATAAGACGTTTTGTTTCAGAAACTGTCCTATCTGGATTTGTAACTGCTTGTCTTTTCGCTGTTTGACCAACCAATTTCTCGCCACTGGATGTAAATCCTACAACAGAAGGTGTTGTGTTTGATCCCTCAGCGTTTGGAATAACCTTTGGGTCTCCCCCCTCTAACACTGCAACACATGAGTTTGTGGTCCCTAAATCAATTCCTATAATTTTTCCCATAATATAAAATCCTCTTACTCATAAGATGAGATTAAAAAGGCTAGCGTCAACTACATGGTTAATAAATTTTTTAAGCTTTTTCTTTAGCGATTTCAATTGGTTGAGTTTTTTGTGATTGTGGACCCTGGCTTAGTATAACCCTGGCTGGTCGTAAAAGACGTCCATGCAGGGTATAGCCTTTCATTTGCTCTTTGGTGACGGTCTGGACAGTGTGATCTGATGGTTCTGTGCCTAGGGCTTCGTGTAGATTGGGATCAAATGGTTTATGAAGTGTTTCTAGGGCTTTTACCCCATGTTTTTCTAGGGTATTTTGAAGCTGGTTTAAAACCATTTTTAGTCCATTTATTAGCTGTGAGTCCTGAGTGTGTAGTAAAGCTCTTTCTAGATTGTCTAATACTATAATCAGTTCATAAGCTATTTTTTCCCATCCAAATTGTAAAAGTTCTATTTTTTCTTTTTGGACTCTTTTTTTAAAGTTTTCGAACTCTGCATATAAATAGACATATTTATTTTCTTTTTCTGCTAGTTGGTGTTCAAGTGTTTCTAGTTTTTGTGCTTGACCGATAGTGTTATTGGGAACCGCAGGAACTTCGTTTTCTTTTTGTGCTGAAGTTTTATTATTATTTTCTGACAAAACCAACTCCTTTTCCATATTAATATGGGATTTAGATCATATATGTCAAAGTATTTCTGGGGATTTCTGAAGGTGCCATTTACATGAATGGCACCCCACCTTAGATTCATAGCAAATATTATTCTGAGTTTGGCAAAAACATACAGGTAAATGCACTTTTCTGGTTAGATTTTGCGTGAGCCAATGCGTACGCAG
>JACQAU010000134.1 GCA_016194835.1 Deltaproteobacteria bacterium | reverse complement strand
GTGAGTAACATACATGTTATCTTAAAAACACCTATGAAGTGGTTTTAGATAAATTAATTTTAGATATTTTTAAAATAATTTTGTTCGCTAAGGCGCGGCATCCTGCCTTTGGGGCCCCCTTTGACATCCATGTCGAGTCGCATCCAGCTGCCCCAAAGCCTTCTCTCACAAAATTATTTTAAAAATATCTAAAATTAATTTATAGAAGTACTCCACTTCACAGGTGTTTTTAAGATAAACTATGTTACATGCGGTATATGGAACATTAAATAATGAAATATGAAATGTATCGCCACTCTGCTGAGTGTGAGTGGACATATGAAAAACTAGATAAAAGACAAAGGGAAATTGCAGAGAATTTAAGTAATGACCCGAATGCGGAGGGTGTAGTTTTGCTTTCTGAAGTCGCACCTGTAATCACTATGGGAAGGAAAGCGGCTCCAGAGGATTTGTTTTATTCAAATGATTTTTATGCAAATAAAGGCATTCAGATTTACCATACGGACCGAGGGGGGAAGGCAACGTGGCATGGCCAGGGTCAGTGGGTGTTGTTTATAGTAGAAAAGCTTGAAAGGCTTGTGGGCGATCCTATTGGAGTTAGGAAGACCACATTGTTTTTATTGGATGTAGCTTTGAGAGTGGGCCGTAAGTATAAGCACGACTGTGAAATACGATCAAAAGAAGAAACTGGAGCTTGGTGTTCGGAGGGTAAGTTTGCTGCGTTGGGAATAAAGATTTCCAAAGGAGTGTTGCTGCATGGGGTTTGTATTAATGGTTATCGTGCTGGGCTTAGCTTTTTTGGGCTCAGACCGTGTGGTTTAGATGCTCCGGTAGCTTTTTTGTTAGATGATGCATTAAATAACAGAGCTATTAATATTAATGACAAATTTATAACCCTGGGCCAAGAGGTTCTTCGTGTAGTAGAGGAAAAAGTGAAAAACAGCCTGATTTGACAAAGCGTGCTACATTAGATATAAGCACCTCTGTGTGTGTGAAGAAATGTAGTTTCATTTTAGCAGTTTCTGTTTTAACAACGCATTTATGGGCTCAGGCTGCATGTGAAGAATCACTATTGCTACAGCCAGGTTTACAGCCAGGTTTACAGGTGGAAGAAAGGCAAACTATAAGGTTACCGTTCTCAACAATAATGCATCAATTACAATTACCCACCCCAGATGGGCTAATTAGTGCTTTATCATCCTTATTAATAAAAAATCGTCTCACATTAGAAATATTAACAGAATCATTAAATAGAAATAAACTAAATGAAAAGCCAGTTCCTCCTACTACAGACGAAATTGCTAAAATGATTTCCACGCATATTGAAGATTTGTATGAAGGTTTAAGAGATTTGCTTGCTCAGACTATTATTGTTGATAGCAAAGATCTATCTCTGCTGTCTGATGTTCAAATTACTGAAATAGAAGCATTACAGTTTGCATTAGATGCACAAGCTGAAGGGATGCGGCCTCTAACTAATAGGGTAAATCGATTTCAAATAGAACGAGACATGAAACAAAAATTATTAGATTTAGCCCGTTTGCAATTAAGACAAATAGGTTTTGAAGATATATATAGAGGCTTCTATGTAATACTTGATCAACTTTTGAAAGAAGCGTTAGATCTGCGAAGAGAGCAAATTAAAAGAGATAGTAATATAGCTCCTGATGCTTTGGTTCAAACGAGTCAACAGGTGATTGACGCTTTTTGTGATAGAGATTTTATTTATTTGTCACTTAATCGCATTCGCAATAGTATTATTTTCAGAGTTCTAAGAGAACCTGGAAACACAGATTATAAGTTTATTGCAATTAAAGTGCAAATATCTAATGTCACAGATAAAATTAATAATATTTTAGGTTTTCCGATGCAATTTATAGATTGTGGCGAAACGATTTTAGCAGTGGCTGGAATAATAAAGGATAATTCTGTAATGTTTTATTCAATCAACCCAGATAATGGTACCTTAGTAATCAGAAGGTTTCCGTTAGGTAGATTTTTAACAAAAGAAATTTGGATTATTCCGTTGAGATTATTAAACTTTGAAACATATGCTCGTGTAGACGATCGTAGTATGAGAGCGTTTTCAGCTTCACTTATACGATATATTCCTGCAGCAGCTGCTACAGGATCTAGTGTAACACCTTCTGTAGGATCTGTTGCGGCCATGGTTACAAACAATACGCCACCGGCTAGCACTGCTTCTTTGCCTTTATTTAGCAGGTGGTTAAATTACGGTTTTCCAATGGGCATGGGTCCGGGTTCTCATTTGCCTCCATGAACAATAATCAACTCCATTGACTCTCAAGAGAATTGTAGTTAAAACAAAATGAATTATCATGTTGGCGCGTAGCTCAGTGGGAGAGCACCACCTTGACACGGTGGGGGTCGTTGGTTCAACCCCAATCGCGCCAACCAAATTAAATTCAACTGTTACTCAGTGCAGCCAAAGAGCTGCCATTTTTATTTGGTTGGCACTAAAGAGGGGTTGAAGCGAAGCAAGCGTGGGTGCTACAGCACCCTTTGTGAGCAGGATGCGAACAAAAGCTTGCTGAGGTGAGGCTACGCAACGAAAGAGCCGGAGGCGACTGAGTGTAGTAGCCAACCCCAATCGCGCCAATTTAGTAAAGCTTATAGGGGGATAAAGAATTGTCTTGTAAAATGATGCTCTTTTAGCTATACTAGCCATATGAGAAAGGCTAACATAGCTGAGCTTAAAAATCAGCTGAGTGAGTTTTTAGTTTTAGTGAAAAAAGGCGAAACGGTTAGAGTTTATGAACGAAGTACACCGGTCGCAGAACTGGTCCCTATAAAAAATCTTTATCCAGATGAAGAAAACACCTGGCTTTTAGATTTAGAGAAAAGGGGGATATTGAAAAAAGCTGAAAAAAAAATCACCCAAGATACTATTACAAAATTTGAAAAAAATCTAAAAAAGCAGAAAAAATACGCTGGAGTTTTAGAGCAGCTTTTAAATGACAGACGAGAAGACTAGCGAGAAGACTAAAAAGATGATTGCATTTTGGGACTCCTCTTCTATTATTCCACTGATTCTTAAAGAAGAAAAAACAGACCAATCAATGACTCTTTTTAAAAAAACAGAAAAAATGCTTGTATGGGAATATGCTCAAATCGAATGTTTTTCTGCAATTTGTAAAAAAGAAAAGACTGGAGATTTAAATTATCCTATATTCAAAGAAGCACTCCAAAGTCTTTATTCTTTAACACTGCTTTGGAACGAAATAACTCCACTTAGTTTGCTGGCAAAAACATTAGCTAAAAGAATGATTTCTTCTTATGGCTTAAGAACGCTCGATGCTCTTCAGTTAGCTGCAGCATTAATAAGTTGCAATGAAGATGTAAAAAATTTGACATTTATAACTT
>JACQAU010000133.1 GCA_016194835.1 Deltaproteobacteria bacterium | reverse complement strand
CAGCACAATACTTAACGGAGTACATAAAAAATCAATTAATACTGTAATAATTTGTATTTGTATCAAGAATGTAGCGCTTTTATATGCATTTCCAGCAAACCAAATAAGTAGTGAAGGTAAAAACCAACACGATGCAATTAGCAAAATACTTATTGGAATTAAGAAATATTTCATTTTAGAAAGATACAGTTTAATATCATCTAGTTTTTGTGTCTGGCTTAAACGAGGTAGTAAGGTCGTATAAATTGCACGTATTATAAAATGAATGGGAAGTGTTAATTTGCTTACAGCTGAGAAGGCTGCTACCACTTCATTGTTGTGATAATAAGCTAAAAATTGAGAGTCAATATTTCCAATAAAATGCACCGCAACCCAGGAAACAACAAGCCAGCTATTGTAAGTATTAAATTTTTCATGATGACTATCGGTGAGTTTTGCAGTGTCAGGAGACGTTTTTTTCATGATACAAAACGCTATAAATCCTAAAAAAGGGACAATTAGATAAATAATACTAATTGGAGTGAGCAAGGGGATTCCTAACGAAATAATGCTCAAACCAAGGAGTACACGAAACGTCGTTGTAGTAGTATCTAGAATGGTATAATGCTTAAATTTTTGATGTGCCCTAAAATAACTTAAGCCTAAATTATATAATGTAAGAAACAAAGCACCTAAAACGCCTAAGAAAAAGTAAAATGTAAAATCTTTTCGATGGTATATTTTTTCACTAATCGGGGTACTAAAAATTAAAACCAATAAACTTAGTGTTATCGAAGTTATAATAATCCGCTTGAAAAAGAATTTTTCAACAGCCATCGCCTCTGGCTTTTGAGAATATTCAGATCCAAAACGCACATAACTCTCCATCCATCCTAGGTGAATAACCCCAGAAAGGAGCATTAGTACGGATGAAAACAAAGAAAATATACCATAGTCAGAAATAGACATTTTGCGTATTAGTAAAATATTTAGAATATAACTCAATGTGGCTATTGCAATTTGTGACACAAGAGCTAATGCGGTATTTTTACCTGTTTTAGAAAGAAGTGCAGATTTGATTTCTAAATAAGCATTTTTAAACATAAGTTGACTAAGTCCTTTTAGAAAGCTCTTTGTTAGGATTTCCAACTGATGTACTAAAAGCTTGGACATCCTTTGTGACTACAGTGCCAGCTCCAATCACTGAGTTTTTGCCTATTTTTACTCCCCTCAATACAATTGAGGCAGCTCCAATCCAGGTGTTTTCTCCAATGTAAATTGGTGAACATTCTGCCCCCTGTTCCGCAATGGGACTATTGGGGTTATTAAATTTATGATCCGTGTTATTAAATTTATGATCCGTATCAATGATGGTAACTTGATGAGCAATTTGGGTTTTGGTGCCGATAGTGATTTCTTGATTGCAAGCAATAAGTGATCCTCTACCTATAAAAACTCCATCTCCGAGCGTGAGTCTTGTTTTTTGTTTTTTGAAATAAAACATTACTGGTGTCATAAATTTTTACAAGCATAATCAACATATAGCTTCTCCAATTGTTTGATGTGTAAGTTTGGCTGCTTCATTAGCGTCTTCTGATATTAAAGTTATTTTATTTTCTGGAATTTTCCATACTTTATTTACATAAGAAAACTGATTTTTAAAAACAAAGTAGTGATTTGCAGATTTGAAAAAAAATGAGCTATCTATTGGCGGCCAACGCCTTTGTATGCATGCTCTAAAAAATTTCAGTGCGTATGATATTTTCTTTACAATAAAATCTTTTGAAAAACCCCCAGAAAAAAACAAAGGGCAAATAAAAACAGTTTTGTTTAGTTTTTTTAGTTCGTACCATGTCTCTGGGTCATTGTTAGAAAAAAAATAAATATATTCAAAAACTTTGATTTTATGATTTTGAGATTCAAAAAATGTCACTTGATGGCCTAATCTGCAAAGTTCTTTCGCATAAAGATTTATCCAAGAGATAGCCTCGGAATAGTCATTTTTTTGAAAAAATGAGGGGTGCGCCATAAAAAGTAGATGCATGGTTAAAAGGGTATTCCAAAAAGGTGCTTCAGTGAAGTAGCATTAGTAGTATGCGAATACTTTTTTCTACCTATGCTATGGCCTTTCAGAATCCTGGTGGAGGAGAAAGAGTTATTTTAGACCTAAAAAAAGCCTTAAATAACAGAAAACATGATGTACAAATTTATAATCCATGGCGTCATAATATATCTGATTTTGATGTGATTCATTATTTTTCAACATTAGAACTGTCCATGTGGACCAATATGAAAGATTTGGCGCCTGGAGTTCCTTTCTGCGTAACGCCTGTAATGAAGTTCTAAACGCATTGGATAAAACGGTATTACTCAGGTTTTAGACAAAAAGTTCTTGCTCTGCTAGGAGATGAGACAAATTTAGCATTATCTCTTTTTCGAATTCCAGATCTTATTTTTCCAACAACTTTTTTAGAAGCTAAGGGTATAATGAAAATGTTTAATGTCCCTGCTCGGAAAATTAAAATCATTCCCAATGGTGTTAATGAGTATTTTTTTCATGACATCAGTCCTGGTATATTTAGAGAATATTCAAAGATTCATGGTCCTTTTGTGCTTCATGTCGGGCGTTTTGATCCTGTCAAAAATCATAAGACGATAATTAATGCTTGCGCAGAACTGCAATGCCAAGTGGTTTTTATTGGTGATGCAAATATTGATCAATTATCTTATGCACGAGAATGTAGGGAGCTGGCGCAGAAGCTGCAATCACAAGATTCGACTGGTCATACAAGATATTATTTTTTCAATGCTTTTCACAACGATGATCTATTATTGAGATCTGCTTATGCCTCAGCAAGTGTTTTTGTTTTACCCAGTCATTTTGAAACGTTTGGAATTTCGGCTTTAGAGGCAGCTTTAGCTGGCACACCTCTAATTTTAAGCCATAATATGTCTAGTAAAGACATATTTCAAGCTTATGCAAAATTTGTTTCACCAAATTCAGTTTCTGAGCTTAAAACAGCCATTAATGACTCAATGGCTGAGCAAAAACGTATTACACTAAATTTAAGAGAAGATTTAATGAACAAGTATTCTTGGGATTCTATTGCAAAAAACTTAGAAGATGCTTATTTAAGCTTATGTTAAAGATTACTGCTGGTACATGGAGGGGTAGGAAAATTCTTGCTCCTGATAGCGTAAAAACCCGTCCTGCGCGTGTGATATTAAGGCAAGCGCTTTTTAATTCTATTCAATCTGAAATCTCAGGTGCCAGAGTATTGGATTTGTTTGCAGGAACTGGAACACTCGGGTTTGAAGCACTTTCGCGAGGGGCAAGTTTTGTAGTGTTTGTCGAAAGTTCTTTAGTAAATATGCAAAGACTTAAAAAAAATGCTGAGCTTTTAGGATCACCTTTTGGACTAAATGACACAATGCGCGTAATACATCAGCGGGTCGAAAACTCTAAAGGATTTTTAATAAAAGAAGCTCCTTTTGATTTTATCCTTGTTGATCCCCCTTATACCGAAGGGTGGGAGGAGAAACTTTTTAAGGTTTTACCAATTAGTGAACTTTTACGTTCCAATAGCGGTAAGCTTTTTTTGGATTGGGGTAGGCAAAAATCTATTTGCGCGCCTCCTGATAAGCCTGTGCCTGGACTTGTTAAAATCAGAGAGAAAACCTATGGCGAAAGCATTCTGACAACGTATGGATTTGTGCCGTTAAATAACAAACGCGATCCACTTTCTCCTTCTAAAGCAGCACAAATTTTAGCTGAGAAAAAACCGCCGTGGCTTAAAACCCGTCCTCCCGGTGGTGAGAGTTATTTAAATTTAAAAGGTCTTTTAAAAAAGCATGCTATGCACACAGTGTGTGAAGAAGCTCACTGTCCAAATTTGACTGAGTGTTGGGCCACTGGAACCGCAACTTTTATGCTTGGTGGAGACATTTGCACGAGGGCTTGCCGGTTTTGTGCAGTTAAAACCGCAAGACAACCTCCACCATTGGATTCAGAAGAGCCAGAGAGTGTGGCAGAAAGTGTTGTGAGTTTAGGGCTTCAGTATGTGGTACTCACCTCTGTAGATCGAGATGACTTGCAAGACGGCGGGGCAACACATTTTGCAAAAACAATACAAGCTATTAAAAAGCGAAATCCTAAAATTATAGTAGAAGCTTTGGTTCCGGATTTTAAAGGAGATACGAAAGCCGTCTCTATAGTGGTTGATTCAGGTGTAGATGTTTACGCTCATAATATTGAAACAGTGAGAGGGCTTCAAAAACGGGTGCGGGATCCAAGAGCTGGTTACGAGCAGTCTTTAAAAACGCTTTTAGAAGCAAAAAAACATGCGCAAGCTAGAAAATTGATAACCAAGAGTTCGATTATGTTGGGCTTGGGAGAAGAGTTGAGTGAACTTGAAGAAGCTTTTCATGATTTAAGAGACTATGGGATAGATGTTTTAACTTTGGGCCAGTATTTAAGGCCGTCGCTTATGCATTTGCCTGTTGAGAGATATTTAACACCAGAAGAGTTTACTCAGCTTGGTGAAAGAGCTAAATCTTATGGTTTTTTGTATGTGGCTTCTGGGCCTATGATAAGATCAAGTTATAGAGCCGGTGAGTTTTTTATAAAAAATATACTACTTAAGGAGAGTCAAAATGTATTTTAAATTACCTGAACTTGGAGAAGGTGTTCATGAGGGAGAATTGGTCGTTTGGAAAACCAAAGCTGGCGATACTGTAAAGCATGATCAAATTTTATTTGAAATCATGACAGACAAAGCCACAGTGGAGTTTCCATCTCCTTTTGATGGGAAAATTATCGAGCTTTTAGCCAAAGAAGGCCAAATAATTAAAGTAGGTCAAGAAATAATAAATTATGACTTATTTGGTGCGAAAGCCCAAAGTGAACAAAAACATGCGGTTAAAATACAAGAAATAAATACTATTCAATCAGCCGCAGTTTTACCCGTCTCTTCTCCAGGCTCTTCTGGGTTATCAACTGGTTCAGCCAGGGTTTTGGCTTCGCCTGCTACACGGCGATTAGCAAGAGAATCTGGTGTAGATCTAGCAAAAATTTCAGGTTCTGGACCTCATGGACGTGTGCTTCAGGAGGATATTAAAAAAACTTTGACACCCAATGTAGTAGGCAAGGAAGAAAGAGTGCCATGGCGTGGTCTTAGAAAAAAAATCGCAGAAAAAATGCGATTATCAAAAGATAAAGCGGCGCATTTTACTTATGTAGAAGAAGCAGATGTTTCAGAATTGGTTAAATTAAGAGATCAAGCTAAAATAGTTGGTAAAGAAAAGGGAATAAAAGTTACTTATTTACCGTTTATTATGAAATTTATGGTGGATGCACTGAAAAAATTTCCAATTTTAAATTCTACTTTAGATGAAGAAAAAGGGGAGTTGGTATACAAGCATTATTACAATATAGGTTTGTCGATTCAGACAGATGAAGGTCTTATGGCTCCTGTTATAAAGGGAGTAGAACACCTTGGCATCTTTCAACTTGCAAAGGCTCTAGAGGATTTGGTTGAGAGAGCAAGAAAAAAACAGCTTAAGCTTGAAGACTTTCAGGGTGGGACGGTTACGATAACAAATGCCGGATCTATTGGGGGACTTTTTGCAACACCTATAATTAATTATCCTGAGGTTGCGATTTTAGGATTTAATAAAATTTCTAAAAAACCTGTTGTAAAAAATATTCATGGACACCACGGGATTGTTATTTGTGATTGGACGTATTTTTCTATTTCACTGGATCATAGGATTGTAGATGGTGCAGTAGGTGCTGAGTTTATGAAAGAATTTATACACTCCGTCGAAAATCCAAGCGTCTTACTATTGGAATAGTTGTAGTTTTTTTATTTTTGTCTTACTAATAACGACATATTGTCTCAAAAAAATGTGACAAAAGTGGTCAAAACAAGACTGAAATGTTCTTATGAAGATTTTAAATAATACCTGCTTTCCACAGCCCTCAGCGAGGTTGAGGGCTCTGCTAAGCCTACAAGTCCTGATCGCAGAAAATTCTACTTCATTGCTCTAGGTTCACTCAGGGAAGTTCAGACCTTGCTTGCGTTATTCGGGAGTCCTGAATTAATTCAA
>JACQAU010000132.1 GCA_016194835.1 Deltaproteobacteria bacterium | reverse complement strand
AAATGGGAGATCAGTATTTTTAGTCACAAAATCTTCATCATACAATTTGTTTGAAATTATCACCTGTGCTAGGCCAAGTGCAAACGCCGGATCAGTGCCTGGCCTAATAATTACTACTTGATCTGCCTTAGTTGCAGTTGCGCTGTATTCGACGGTAATAACTACGGTTTTTGCACCTTTTAGGCGGGCTTCGGTGAGCCAATGCGCGTCTGGCATTTTTGTTGTGATCCAATTCATACCCCAAACAAGAATCAGTTTAGAGTGCTCAGTAGCAAATAAATCAAAGTCATTGGTTTGAGATCCGGTAACCATTGGATGTCCTGGTGGTAAGTCTGTATGCCAACTATAACTGTCCCAGCCACGGGCACCACTTGCTTTATCTGGTCCAACTCCTCTTTGCTTAGCGTCCAAGAGTGCTAGCATGTTTGCAAAACGATAAAGTCCAAAAATACGGGTTGCTCCAAGAAATGCCATGCCGCCACGCAGTTTTATCGTTTGAACACCAGCGCCTTCCATTGCATGAATCATTGATGGATCATAGCCTTGGGCTTTTAAAAACGAAGTTCCAGAACTACCATTATAGTTGCGACTGATATTATCTAATCCTTTAGCACAGAGGTTATAAGCATCGTTCCAGTCCATACGCAGCCACTTGTCTTTGCCGCGTTGAAAATATTTTTCATCTGGTCTTCCAGTTACAGGATCTCGAGGAAAGCCGGAGTCTGCCCAGTCTTTAAATCCCCGACGCACTATGGGAGCTTTTACTCTTCGGTCACCATAAATCCGACGCACTAATGCTAAGCCTTTTTGGCAGATACGGGGATCCCACCGATGAGAGGATTTGTTGCCATATAGATCTGTGGCCTTACCATATCCATAACTAGGTCCAATACGGACAATAACTCCATTTTTTACATAAGCTTTAAGTAAACAATTGTGTGTGTCATTTGGTGCACACAAAAAAACAAAGCTAGAGTCAGGAACAAAAATATTTCTATATACTTTTTCCCAGTCGTGATTTGGGTAAAAAGTTAAGGGGTTATCGATTTGTAAAGGTTTAAAATACCTAATTGGTGCTCCAAACACCGTACGCGCCAAAAGCCAAGGGCTTGAAGCTATTGCTGAACCTAAAGCCAATCCTTTTACAAATTTTCTTCTTTCTAAATTAGTTTTGCCTTGAGATAGCTTCATATGATTTCGTCTCCTATTTATCGCGCGTAAGTGGAATGTAAGTGTAGAATGTAGCGCAAAACCAAATTTTAGACCAGCATAAATAAACCCGCACGGGGGGGTTTATTTATATTTTTTTGTGAGACATTTTATCGCTATACGAGAAATATAGTCCCACGCCTTATTTAATGGCGACAATTTTGTAACCTATTTTTTCAAGTTCTTGTTGAGCATCGGATGCGATTCCACTTAATGATAAAAACTCCAATTCTACTTCATTTTCTAAACGCAATAATCTCCTGATTTCTTCTGTTATTTTTGCTTGTAAAATGATCGACCTTCCCTTACTTATGCCATTATCATCAAAAAGTTTAGCCAACGTTATAGGATGGCAGTTAGCTTTTACCTCAACCCATGCTGTCTTGCCATCTTTTGTGGGTCTTAAAATATCGATTTCTTTGGTTAGTAAATAATTTTTCAATCTCTGTAAAAATATTTTTAACTTTCTTTCTTCTTTAATATCTCCTTCACTAGACACTCCTAATGCAACATCGTTAACCTGCCTTTCGTACAGTAATGGAAACTTAGTCTTAAAATCCATTATTTTCTCATATGTGCTCATACCCCCAAGGACTTCATCAATTATTGTTGCAAATTTATCACGAAGCCTTACTTCAAAATCATCTGCGTCTGGCAAATAAACAAAAGCTATTAGCTCATCTATAAAACCACGTATACTTGCAACTAATTTCATATAAAGACTTTTATATTGTCCTATTACAGAATCCTTTAATAATATTAAATCAAATCCTCTGTCATCAGCAAAGCGCCTTAAAGCTTCTGAGTCATCTTTATGAAAAAAACTATGTTTTTGAACTTTCTCATCTATTATAGAAATTAATTTTCTATATTTCTGATTTGATGGCTCTCTTGCAAGCGCTGTTTTAAATGCTAATAAAAAATTATGTAAATTTTTTATCTTGAGCAAAATATAATAAATACTTTCCCTTAAGTTAGGATATTTTTTTGTTTGTGCAAAAAATTTTTTCGAAAAATCATACACATACTCAGGCATATGTTTTTTATAAAGCATTATCATTGTGTTTTTAATAAACACATCTTTAGCTAAAGATCCCGTGTCTGGTTTATTTAAAAAACCCAATACATCTTTTTGCGCTACATCAATATCAGATAAAACAGCCTTTATACCATCATCAACTGGCGCATACCTGCTTAAAAGCACACCACAATGATGATTCCATAATTTTGCTTCTTTCCCTAACGCATTAAGCGAAAATGGAATCAAAAAAAATACAAAACAAACCTTGGACTTTTGCCTTCTAATAATATTCAATAAACCAATGCCCACACTCATTTTATGCTCTTTTCGTCCTGAGACTTGTATCATACTACAAGTGTTAATGCAATGTGGCTAATTGCCTCTAAAGAATATCCAAATCCCTAATGTTATAAAAAGAGTAGCAGAAACATAACGTAGCACATCTGGATTAATAAACTGGGCAAATGTTTTACCAACTACCACTCCTATTGTGCCAGCCAATGATAAACCCAGAATAACTGCTGCTAGCACAACCCAAACCGATTTTGCCTGAGACGAAGCTGCCAGAGTTGCAAACTGAGTCTTATCACCTAGCTCCGCTACAAATATAGTCAAAAAAGTTGCAAAGAAAAATTTCCAATCCCACATAATTCTTTTCACTAACATAATCATCTATTTTGTACTACAGTTTAACAATCTTATGAATAGGATAAGGCCCCACTTCTAATGAGCCATTGTTATCTGGAAAACATTCAATGATGCTGTCTTTGCAGTTTCCAGAACAATATGCTTTATAGAGTGTTTCCATTTTTTCATTAAGCTCCATATTAGTAATAGGAAGCTGAAAAGTAACCGTGTTTTTCGATGTTTCTATGATTTCGTTTTGTCCGCTTAGAATAAGAAAAGCAGATGGCCATTGTTCAAAAATTTTATGCACTTTGTGGCTTACCTCTACATACTTGCTTTGAGCATTTACAGAAACTTTAGCATCATTGATCAAACCATACAGCAAGTTACGCAGCGGATAGCTTGTCCCATAAATAAAAGCATCTCTCTGGCGGCCATCGGGATATAGAGTTCGTTCTACAGTGACCTCTCCACAACTTACATCAGCGGCCATCAGTTCAAATTGAATATTGGGGGTTCCTTCCCAATCATGAGGTGGAGCACTAAAATGAAGTCCGGTTTGAGTGTCTCTCTCTGTATAAACCTTTGCCTTATATTTTGAATAAATAGGTAGTGGTACTTTTACGTTGTAACCCAACTCGAAGAGACGGCCCAAAATATCGTTCCTCGCGAAAGATACGTCATAGGTGTCCTTAGTGTCGTAGTATTGCACACTCGTGAAAATTGCCGGTTGTTTTACAAAATAAAGAGGGTCTTTCTCATTGTGAAAATTAGCTTGTGAGCGTGGGTCTTTGAGTTCTAATGGCTCATTGCGAATATCCACAAACTCTACGGTATAGTCAGGGTAACGCCTAATAATGGTTTTCTCGCCAGAGGATTGTTCTTCATCTAGTGTGGGGACTGCATTTTTTTGTGATTGCTGAAAGCGTCTTTCTTCTCGATCATCCGTAAAAGCGGTTGAAGTGAAGATTAAAAATGGCAACAAAACTATCCATTTATTTTTATTCATAACAGTGCTTGATCTAATGTCTTTTTTGCAAAGCGTCAAGTAGTTTTTTCTTTAGGTTAACCTACCTTGTATGTTCTGACATATCCTACTTACTCATATGGGATCATTCTTGTATTTACACCGAAGATGGTAGTCTGAATGCGAAAATGAGCTTCTTCATAACCTCTTTTGTTGAAATTCTATTCCACTATTTTTTGGGAGTTTCTTATAAATATTATTTAGGTGGGTTTTAAGTGTAGCTTTGGAAATAGAAAGCTTTGTTCCAATTTCAGAATTTGTAGCGCCCTTCGCTACCATGGCCATAATTTGCATCTCACGCTTTGATAACCCTTTCTCCTGTAAGTAATTTAACTGTCGTTTGTATTTTTTCGTTAATGGATAATAAACAGTCATTAAGTTCTCTCCATTATTTATAATCGCTACATCAAAATACTGTTCTCGCATATTAACACTCTTAAACAGCTGAATCCCCTCATCTAGAGCTTTACAATTTTCAGTAAACTGATAAAGCGACAGACATCCTTGCCTTGGGCATATATCCCCTTGTTGATTACCGCATGTTTCTTGACAAAATCGATTTTGAAATAAAACTCTCTTTTCACTACTCTTTATGCAAACTCCAACTTCAATATATATTCAAATTCGTTAAAATGTTTTAAGGAGAAATGACTATGTCATTTAAACTTATTCCGCAAAAATATTACAGACTTCCATGGTCTCTAACTGATAACGGGATTTCTTGGATTGAGGTAACCACAAGCTGCAACCTAGCCTGTGAAGGCTGTTACCGGCCAAAAGCAGGAGGGCATAAATCACTCGAGCAAATAGCCGAAGATCTTGCTGTATTTAAACAAGAACGAAAAAGTGATTGTATGAGTGTTGCTGGCGGAGATCCATTAGTTCATCCAAAAATAGTAGAAATAACAAAGATGATTAAAGATGGTGATTGGAAACCCATCATTAATACAAATGGCTTAGCTCTAACACCAAAACTTCTAAAAGATCTCAAAACTGCCGGAGCTTTTGGTTTTACATTTCACATTGATACATCACAAGTTAGACGCGACTCT
>JACQAU010000115.1 GCA_016194835.1 Deltaproteobacteria bacterium | reverse complement strand
CTATTATTTCCTATTATTTTCAATTTCGTTTCAGAAAGAGTTACTTTTTTATCAGGACCTGATTATTTTTTGTTTTTTATTGATTTAGTGACTTGTATTTTTTTGATTGGCTTTCCAACTGCCCTAATGGGCTCTACTCTGCCTTTGTTAACACAGGGACTATCGATGAGTGTTAGCGAAGCGGTTCCTGTACACGCCAGGATTTATGCTACAAACACGGCAGGTGCGTTTGTGGGTTGTTTAATTGGCGGTTTCTTTCTTTTGCCTTCATTTGGTTTGCCACTGACTATGATGTATATGGCAGTCATCAACTTGGTTGGTGGTTTGGCATTGCTTATTTTAGGAGCAGTACAAAAAAATGCTTTAGATTTTGAAATTATAGAAGCAAAAGAAGTTATTACTGATTCTAAAAACACTAAAGATTTTGTTTATGGTCTGTCAATTGCTTTTATTGCTGGATTTAATGCCCTTAGTCTGCAGACACTTTTTATGCGTATTTTTGCTTTAAGTGTTGGAGCATCTGAATATGCATTTTGTGTGGTAGTGGCTGTGTATATTTTGATGTTAGCAGTGGGAGCCTATGGACTTACAAAAACTAAAGAACGCAAATTGCAACTCTGCGTTAATCAAACGATAGCTCTTATAGGTCTTTTTGTACTTTATTTTTTGATTCCATATTTTCCATATGGCGGTCATCTTTTGAGAACTCTGTTTGTTTCTACTGGCCTGGCTTTTTATGTTTACTTTTTTGCAACATTTTTAGTGTTAGCTACAGTGTTAGCTATACCAATTGGATCGATGGGGCGTACCATGCCGCTTTTATTGCAAGTGATAAAAAGCCGTTATCATAATCTTGGCTCTGATGTTGGTAGAATTTACGCCTGGAATACCATTGGTTGTGTTGGTGGAGCTCTGGTTGGTGGATTTTTTCTACTTTATTTTTTTAACATGGATAATGTATTTAAAATTTGTCTTTTAGGTCTGTCTGCCTCGGTTGTTCTGGCTTTGATTTTAGAACGGAGTTCGCAAAAAATAGTTCAAGTATTTATGGTTTGTGGTTTGGTGATTGCTGTTTTTTTAGTGCCTAATTGGGATAAAAAGAAGTTCACACATGGATTATTTAGATACCGGGAGTCTTTGGAGAAGACGTTTAGTGGTCCTGAGGAGTTATATTATTCTGTTTTTAAAGACCAGAAGATTTTAGCTTATTGGGATGATCCAAATACTACAGCTGTCATAACAGAATTTGCTATACCTGCTGCGAAAAAAGGGCCTAAAATTTCGCGTTCTATAATTATCAATGGAAAATCAGATGGATCAACGTATGGGGATTTGGCGACGATGAGTTTAGCCGGGCATTTGCCTGGACTTTTCCAAAAATCTCAGAACCAGAAAACCGCAGTTATTGGTTTTGGAACTGGAGTTACCGTAGGATCATTGTCATTATATGACGAGATCAAAGAGATTCATGTAATGGAGATTTCGCCAGCAGTAAAAAAGTTTGCTCCGTTTTTTGATTTTGCTAACCACGGAGCTTCTAAAAGTGAAAAACTCGAGTGGCATATGGGTGATGCGTTTAGGGTTTTAGGTAAGAGTCAAGATCGTTACGGAGCTATTATTTCAGAGCCTAGCAATCCGTGGGTAACCGGGATAGAAAGGCTTTATACTCTGGATTTTTATCAAAGAGTGTTTGACCGTTTAGATGAATTTGGCATTTATGTGCAGTGGATTCACACTTATGAAATTTCTTATAATACGGTAGGGCTAGTAATAAATACTTTTTCACATGTTTTTCCAAATATCAGGATATTTATTGTAGGTCCGGATTTAATAATGCTTGGGACAAAAACGAAGCATTTACCAGAGTCTTTAGATATGGCAGCTAGGCGTTTTGAGTTACCTAAAATCAAAGAGGATTTAGAGATACTTGGGCTTCATTCGGTCGAAGGGCTTTTGTCTTTAGAGTTACCATTAAGTCCTGCTTTGTTTCAAGACGCTGGTGTTCACACGCTCGAATTTCCCAGGCTTACGTATCAAGCAGGGAAAGATTTTTTCAAAGGTTTAGGTGCAAGTCCTTGGGCTTATTTACAAACAGATAAACTTAAGGGAGTAACGCGTTTAGAAACAGAAAAGAGTTTGATAAAAACCTGGTTTGATAAAGCGGGAGATAAGACTCTAGTTCTTAAGAATATTGCACAAGATACGTGCGGGCAAAAGAAGGCACAGTTTTTTCAGAATTGG
>JACQAU010000114.1 GCA_016194835.1 Deltaproteobacteria bacterium | reverse complement strand
CATCACAGGAAGCGTAGAAAAAAACGAGTCTTTAGAAAAAGCTGCACTACGAGAAGCAAAAGAAGAAACTGGTTTATCTTTTGATGATAACATCCCTACACCAATAGGATATGAGTTTACATTTATTACGAAAAAAGGCAAAATTTGCGAAAATGTCTTTCGGGTTGAAGTTCCTATTAACCAAAAAAATCTAATTGTTTTAGATAACACCGAACACCGGAACTATAAATGGGTTTCCGCCGAAGAAGCACTGTCGTTGTTAAAATACGAATCAAATCAGCAAGCACTAAATACTTTAATAAAAATTCTTTAGTTGACAGTTTGATCTTCCTTGTTCATGATCACAGAGTTACGGGGGATTATTCTTCCTGTGTCAGTTTAAACATGCCGTTAAACATGCTATAACGTAAAGGAGATTACTTCTTATGAATAAGGCTCAACTCATTGAGGCCATCGCTAAGGTAACAAAAGCAAAAAAAATTGAAACTGAAATGATTTTAAATGCAACTTTGGATTGTATCAAAAAAAGCGTCAAAAAAGGTGAAGATGTCACTCTTATTGGTTTTGGCACTTTTACCAGAAGTAAAAGAAAGGCACGAGCAGGGCGCAATCCACAAACTGGGAAAGAAATCAAAATCCCTGCCATGACTGTCCCTAAGTTTCGAGCAGGACGTGAATTTAAAGATATCCTAAAATAAAAAAACCTTTCCAAATAAGAGATTTTTTTGTTATACACCCGTGCAAGCACGGATGTTAGAACTTAAACTGCTTAGTAAAAAATTTGGAAGTAACTTTGCTGTACAGAACATTAATCTTTTAATCAAAGATGGTGAGTTTTTTTCTCTTCTTGGACCCAGCGGATGCGGAAAAACTACTTTGCTCAGAATGCTAGGTGGTTTTGAAAAACCAACTTGTGGTGAAATTTGGCAAGAAGGCGTACGAATAGACCAACTGCCACCTAATGAGAGACACTTTAATATTGTTTTTCAGCGCTATGCACTTTTTCCTCACCTAAACGTATGGGAAAATGTCGCATTTGGTCTAAGAATGAAAAAAGTACCTAAAGCAGAAACTCAGTCTCGAGTTAAAGAAACACTGGATTTAGTAAAAATGGAAGAATATGCAGACAGAAGCATCGAAACTCTGTCTGGAGGGCAACAACAGCGTGTTGCTTTGGCTAGAGCTCTAGTCAACCGTCCAAAAGTGCTTTTGCTAGACGAACCACTATCAGCTTTAGATTTGAAATTACGACAACAAATGCAAGTGGAATTACTAGCACTTCAAAGACGACTAAAACATACCTTTATTTTTGTAACCCATGATCAAGAAGAAGCTCTCACACTCTCTGATCGTGTTGCAGTCATGAACCAAGGAGTAGTTGAACAAGTTGGGACGCCTCAGGAAATCTATGAATACCCAAAAACCCTGTTTGTTTCAAAGTTTATTGGTTCGATTAATTCTTTTTCAGGAGAAGTTAAGGAATGCACTCAAGACGTGTTGACGGTCAATGGTTTTTTTAAACGTCCTATCCAAGTCAAGCCCACACGCGATGGATTAAGGCCCCTCCATCAATTTCACCACGGTGCTCAAGTGCATATTCTAGTTAGACCTGAAAAGTTAAAACTATTAAAATCTCAACCAGGTCCAGAACAAAATAGTTTAGAGGGCTCCATCAAAGAAGTTTTATATCAAGGTGCGATTACTCATTTCTTTGTACAACCAAAAGACACCAATTTTCCACCAGTTGTAGCCTCGCAACCAAATTCAGCGTTAACAGCTAAAAAGGGTTTTTCCACGGGTGATCGCATTTATTTAGCTTGGAGCCCTGAAGATTGTCTAGCTATAGAGAAGGAAACCAACAATGCAACGCAATCTTAACGAGGTTGCAGTCAATCAGTCTTCTCCTGCTTTAGCATTTCCACTCATGAGTTGGTTTTGTTTGTTTCTTGTGGTCCCACTTGGGATTGTAATGTTTTATAGTTTTCTTACTAAGGGCATGTATGGAGGTATCGAGTTTCGTTTTACAGTCGAAAATTATATCAGAGCCACAGACTGGATATATTTAAAAATATTTTGGAGTAGTTTGAAGTTAGCGCTTATAACAGCTTTTTCGTGTCTTTTAATTGGCTATCCTATGGCTTATGTCATGGCAACTGCAACATCCTGGCTACGACCTGTGTTTTTGATGCTAGTAATAGTACCTTTCTGGACCAATTTTGTTGTGAGAGCTTTTGCTATTAAAATTTTACTCGGCGATAATGGACCAGTTAATTTCTTTTTGTTTCACTTTGGTTTAATTCAGGAACCTATCATTTTTACAAACACTTATTTTGCAGTGTGGCTTGGGATGGTAACAAACTATTTGCCCTTTATGGTCTTGCCGCTTTATGTAGCACTCGAAAAATTTGATTTTACTTTATTAGAAGCCGCAAGAGATTTAGGTGCAAGCTCCTGGATGATATTAAGAAAAATTTTAATCCCACTCACTAAACAGGGAGTAATTGCAGGGTTTATTTTTGTTTTTACTCCAGCCCTAGGTGAATTTGTCATACCAGATTTGCTTGGTGGTGCCAAAACTATGCTTATTGGCAATTTAATTACTGAGCAATTTTTAAAAACAAGAGATTGGCCATTTGGTTCTGCACTTTCGTTTGTCTTAATTTTTACAGTCATTGGTTGTTTAATGATCTATTTAAAATCACAACAAACCAATGGTAAAAAGAAGGTGATTTAGATGGCATTTCAAGAAAAATCTAGACCATCTGCGCCATGGCATGCAAAAGGAGTTACTGTGTTTGCTTTTTTGCTGCTATATGTGCCACTTGCGATTTTGGTTTTAGAGTCCTTTTTAAGCATTGGCTCTGGTTTGCTAGGAGAGCACTCAACCAGGAGTTGGACATTAGAGTGGTACCGGAAAGTATTTTCTAATCACGAAGTGCTTCAAGCATTAAAGATGAGTTTATTGGTAGCTGTTTTCAGTACTTTGCTTTCTATTGTGATTGGGACATTAGCAGCTTTGGCACTAGAAAGAACGAAATTTAAAGGTATCAAAATATTAGATGGACTCACTTATGTCCCACTCATAATGCCTGAGATTGTTTTGGGTCTTTCACTTTTAATTTGGTTCGTATTTTTAGGGCTGACACTTGGAGCGGTATCAATGATTTTGGCACATGTGACGTTTAGTGTATCTTTTGTAGTTTTAACAGTTAGAGCAAGACTCCAAGGCTTTGATCGCACACTCGAAGAAGCTGCCAGAGATTTAGGTGCAACACCTTTGCAAACTTTCTTGAAAGTTACTTTCCCATTGATTTGGCCTGGTATTTTATCTGGATGATTAATGGCTTTTACACTGTCATTTGATGATTTTCTTATTACCTTTTTTACAACCGGAGTGGGAACAGATACTTTACCACTTAAAATTTATTCTATGATTAAATTTGGTGTAAGTCCTGAGATTCATGCACTTTCTACAATAATGCTTGTTGTTACATTTATATTAGTCATGTTATTTTTCCATAAAACTGTTGAATCTTAAACGCAAACTAGGATAAAACAATCATAATAGAGGAACTTTTTATGAGTGAAAATATCGATGTAATTTTAAAAGAAGGCCGAAAATTTAATCCACCGGATGAGTTTGTCAAAAATGCAAATGTCACACGTTCTGAGTATGAAAAATTAGTCAGACTTGGCAAGGACGCTCCTGAAGAATATTGGGCTCAGGCTGCAAAGGAACTGCATTGGTTTAAAACATGGGATAAAACCTTAGTTTGGGATCCACCCAAAGCACAATGGTTTGTGGGTGGTAAGATTAATGCTTCCTATAATTGTCTGGATCGTCATCTAAAAACAATTCCACAAAAAACAGCTTTAGTTTGGGAAGGTGAACCAGGAGAAGTTTCAACGTGGACTTATAGAGAGCTTTACGAACAGGTCACACGACTTACAGCATCGTTGCGTCGTTTGGGTTTAAAACCAGGAGATTGTGTTGCTATTTACATGCCAATGATTCCAGAAGCGGTTGTGGCTATGCTTGCTTGTGCCAGAGGTGGTTTTCCTCACACAGTGATTTTTGGTGGCTTTAGTGCTGAATCTATTAAAGACCGCGTTCAAGATGCCGAGGCCTCTGTGATAATTACAGCCGATTTTGGTTATCGAAAGGGATCGCAAATTAAACTTAGAGAACAAGTAGATAAAGCTTTGAAAGATTGTTCTACTGTAAAATATGTTATTCAAGTTCAAAGAACGAAATCAGGACAAATCACATCAGAAGGCAATCGTTCTTTTTCGAAACCTGCTTGTTTTAACTCAAATGGCAATGCATTGGACTGGCATGAACTTATATCAAGCATTAGCCACGAAGAGACACAGACCCAAGGCTATGCTGAAGAACTGGATTCAGAACATCCTTTGTACATTCTTTATACCAGTGGGACTACTGGAAAGCCCAAGGGTATTATTCACACCACTGGCGGATATTTAGTAGAAGCACTACAAACAACAAAGCAAGTTTTTGATATTAAGCCTTATGATTTGTATTGGTGTACGGCAGATATTGGTTGGGTAACGGGACATACTTATATTGTGTACGGTCCATTGGCAGCTGGTGCTAGTATTTTCATGTATGAAGGGGCACCCACAACTCCAACACAGGATCGCTTTTGGGCTATGATCGAAAGACATCATATTTCTATTTTGTACACAGCTCCAACAGCAATTAGAGCTTTTATGAGATTAGGGACTGAACCACTCAGAGGGAGAGATTTGAGTTCACTTAGGCTTTTGGGGACAGTTGGAGAACCAATTAATCCAGAAGCTTGGATGTGGTACCGCGAGAACGTAGGACGCAATCATTGTCCAATTGTAGATACTTATTGGCAAACTGAAACTGGGTCTATCGTAATTTCGCCAATTCCTGGTGCAGTTGCTACAAAACCAGGATCTGCAACGTTTGCTTTACCAGGATATGATGTCGATGTTGTAGATAAAAAAGGAGAACCAGTACCGCCAGGGGGGGGCGGTTATTTGGTAATAAAAAAACCATGGCCTGCTATGGCAAGGACAATTCACAAAGATCCTGAGAGGTATAAAAAACAATATTTTTCTGAATATCCAGGTGGAGTGTATTTTACGGGAGATGGCGCCAGAAAAGACGAAGATGGTTATTTGTGGTGTTTAGGTAGAGTCGATGATGTTTTGAATGTTAGTGGACATCGCATTGGAACGATGGAAGTTGAAAGCGCCTTAGTTTCTCACCCAAAAGTGGCAGAGGCAGCAGTAGTTGGCAGACCGGATTCTCTCAAAGGACAAGCACTAGCTGCGTTTGTAACGCTTAAGGCTGGAGTTGTGCAAAAAGGTGACACCGATAGTTTAAACGCTATGGCAAACGAATTAAAAGCACATGTTACAAAAGAAATCGGGGCACTTGCTCGTCCAGATGACATACGTTTTACAGACGCACTCCCTAAAACTCGTTCTGGAAAAATTATGAGACGATTACTGAGAGAACTTGCAACAAGTGGACAGGTCAAAGGAGATGTAACTACGCTCGAAGACCTAGCTGTGATTGCTGCACTTCAGAAAGATGGAGAAGAGTAGAAGATTCTTACTCTTTGCGGTAAAATTTATAGTAGTTCAAAAAAGTCCTGTGCCACCACGCTCAACGTATGTGTAAGTAAAAATATAACCAGTTGGATTTTCAATCTCCTGCCATTTCATTGGTTGATGACAATCGGGGCAATCTGCACGTGGAGGCAACCAAAGCTCTCCCTTGCCTTTGCTGATAGGACATTTAGTGTTTTGACAACAAGTGGCCATTAACCTGCCTTCTGTAAGTCCTTTAAAATAAGGAGTCAAAAGACCATAACTATGAAAATGTGTGCCTTCTTCGCCAAAGCGTGGAAAATGTAAAACCCATGCATCACCAACAACATCAATTTTCGATGGCTTTGTTTTTAAAACTACTTGATCTTTCATATTTTCCTCCTAATAAACATGGCTAGTAAACTTGGCTAGTAAGATTTCTTAAGTACTGCACATGTAACGTGACTACCTACTCCAGCGTGCGAAATTGATAAACCAGCTTTTGGATCTTTTATTTGCAGACTCTGCCAATCTGTTGGTTTTGTTTTACCATAACGACTCCACATTTTTGGGTCTCCATGAAACTTGTCATACTTTCCCTGCAGTTGCCACATGACTTCGTTGCACTGAAAAATTCCAGTTGCACCAACAGCATGCATGGTGCCTAAAAGCCCTCCAGAAAGATTGGCAGGACACTTGCCAGGTTTGCCGGTGTGAGGATTGGTCAAATAGCAATCACCAGATTTCACATACTCTTGTTCTTTGCCGTACAGTGTTAATCCAACATCCCCATAGGTCTGAAGATCTGAAATCGTAAACGCGTCATGGGTTTCTACAAGGTCTAGATCTTCAAGAGGACTTTTAATACCAGCCATTCTGTAAGCAAGATATGCAGCAAACCTAGTTGCCCCAAAGCTTTCAAAACCTGGCCACCTTCCATCCTGTTTTTCCATTTCAGAATATAACCAACGATAGTTCTCTTCAGTTTCGTTAGGCAAAAGTGGAATACGCATTGGACGTCTATCACCAGTTCTCAGAGTATGCGACCCACCAGCCATGTAAAGCTGTACTGGCTTATCCGTAAGTTTATATGCCAATTCTTCTGTGCAAAGCAAAGTACACGCTGAACCTACGCTCATAGCGCAGCACTCAAGAAAACGCAGCGGATCTGAAACAATCTCACCTGCTAGAACTTCTTCGATTGTATGCGTACCAGGCTGCTGTGAAAAAGGCGAATAACGAGCATAACCACGGTTTTTTACGGCAATTTCAGCTCTTACTCGCTCGTCTACATGAAACATTTCTTGAAAACGCCTAGCCATCGAAGCATAATAACTAGCATAATTACGAGCTAGTCTTGTTTCGAAATCTTTACATGCAGCACTTGCAATATAATAATTTCCAGTCCATGTTTTGACTTCGTCCATGCGTTCCCAACCTAAAACCAATGTGCAGTCACTTAATCCGCTTGCAATTGTAGTAGCTCCCATTAGCATTGCAGACCCGCCAGTAGCACCACCTGTTTTAATACCAACATTGTATAAGAGATCTAATCCTAAATAGTCATGCACCTTCGCTTCGCAAAGTAATTGATCCTGAAAGTGATCAGCAAACTCTCCATAAGAGGCAAAATTAATAAGACCCTTGACTTGTAGTGGATCTAGTTTGAGGTCATTTTCCTCAAGCATCATGCGAAAAGCCATCATGCAGAGTTCTTCGGTCTTTTTTTCAGGATAACGCTTACGAAAATCAGTAGTTCCACCCGCAACCATGTAAACAGGTCGTGCCCATTTTGGGATTCTCAAATTTCCAGGCTCAAAGGTAATCATGTCTATCTCCTTTTTTACTGATATTTAAATCAAATAATGCCATCATGGTCAAGATTTATTCATCAAGACGCAGTAGCTTTGAAAGCTTTCTAATTGAAGATCGCGTTTTGATATTATCGGATCTTGCACGGGCCATGTGACGGCTAAGTCAGGATCATTCCAAATAATTCCACTCTCTGTGGAGGGAGTATATGGCGCGTCTACCTTATAAAAAACATCCGCCATTTCATCTCCTAAAACACAAAATCCATGTCCAAACCCTGGTGGTATCCAAAGTAGCTCTCCCCCTTGGTCTGTAAGCGTAGCAGCCACCCATTTGCCAAAAGAAGAAGAGCTAGGCCTGAGATCAACAGCTACATCCCATATTTTCCCTCGTATTACGCCCACTAACTTTCCCTGCACCGGATTTGTTTGAAAATGCAACCCCCTGAGTGATCTTGGCAACGAACGCGAATGGTTATCTTGTACAAACACAGTTTGCAAACCCAGCTCCTTAAATTTTCTTTCATGAAACCTTTCCACAAAAAAACCACGCGCATCCCCAAAAATATCTAATTTGACAAGTTTTACATCTTCAATCTTGAGTGGGGTGACTTGCATAAACAATCTCCATACATTCTTTTAACCCTGCCTCCCAGTGAGGGATATCTAAATTAAAGGTTTTTTGAAATTTCTCCAAAGCCAACCGCGAATTAAGTGGCCTACAGACCTTAGATGAATGCTCGATACTTTTGACTGGTGTGATTTTTTTAACAATTAGCTTCTTATCTAAAGGATAGGCTAACTCAAAAATTTTCGATGCAAAACCATACCAACTAGTAAAACCGTTACTACAGAGATTATATATCCCACTTGGAAATGGATTTTTATTACAAATTTTTTGATAAGCCGCCCAGGAAATTTCTGCCAAATGGACAGCATATGTTGGAGCCCCGATTTGATCACAAATTATTTTAAGTTCTTCTTTACTTTCACCAAGTTGAAGCATAGTTGTAAAAAAGTTTCTCCCCACGCTCGAATAAATCCATGACGTCCTGAAAATTAGATGCTTACAAGCAGTTTCGATAATTTTATTTTCACCGGCCAGCTTAGAGGCTCCATAAACATTTAGAGGCGCCGTCTCACTTGTTTCTTTCCATGGGATTTTGCCATCGCCACAATAAACGTAATCAGTAGAAAAATGAATGAAGTGGGTATTTTTTTCCGCACACCAACTGGCTAAAATACCAGGTCCGACTGCATTTGTCTGAAAAGCTCTGTCTTTATGTGTTTCGATGTCTTCGACGGCGGTATCAGCAGCTGTATTTATAACAACTTTGACATTGCAATTACAAAAAAGGCTATCTAAAGTTTTTGCAATTTCTGAAGTTTTAGTCAGATCTAAATCTTTTCTAGACAAGAAACAAACATTATCAAGATTGTTTTTGTGTTTAAATAAATCATGATAAGCACAGCTCAATTGACCTGTCTGACCTATAACAACAATATCAATATTCTTCATTAATAACCTTCAAGTACACTTTGCAAATAAATTCCATAACTTGTATGCACATGCATCTCAATAAGGGATTCAAACTGTTTTTGAGAGATAAACTTTTTTCTATATGCAATTTCCTCTAGACAAGCAATTTTTAGTCCCTGTCTTTTCTCTAAAGTTTGAACAAATAAAGAAGAATTTAAAAGTGTATCAAATGACCCGACATCCAGCCACGCGACACCCCTTCCAATCGTTTGAATCGTAAGTTTACCTTGCATAAGATACATTTGATTTAAATCTGTAATTTCTAGCTCACCACGAGTAGAAGGCTCTAGCTTTTTTGCATAATTCACAACTTGTGAATCATAAAAATATAGCCCTGTCACAGCCCACCTAGATTTTGGATTTTTAGGTTTTTCGACAATATTTACAGCTTTACCGGAATCATCGAACTCAACCACTCCATAATTTTCAGGGTCATTGACATGGTAAGCAAACACCCTTTGGGTTCTGGTTGCGGGGCATAGGAAATCGAAATGCCTAACCACTTGCCATCTCCTAAAAGTTTTTCGATCACGGGTAAGTCATGCGGTGTGCTGATAATTAAGACTTCTTGTATTCCAGCAAGCATTAGCGTCGAAAGTGGGTAGTAAATGGCTGGCTTATCGTATACTGGTAAAAGTTGTTTGCTCGTTGCTCGTGTGAGCGGGTAAAGGCGTGTCCCTTTCCCTCCTGCTAAAATGATCCCTTTCATATAACTCCTGTTTTCTTTTAATGGACTCTAACCACTTTGGATTGTCCAGATACCATCTAATAGTTTCTAAAAGACCTAATGCTTCATGATCGAACCTAAATTTACACTTAAATCCCAGTTCTTTTTGTGCAAAAGTAGAATCAATCGCATAACGCCAATCATGTCCTTGACGGTCTTGAACAAACTGAATGGCAGTGTCATGAGGTTTTTTGTCAGAACGTGGTTTTATGGTATCTAAAATTTTACAGATATTTTTTACAACATCTAGATTGGTCTTTTCTGCGTTTCCGCCAAAACAATAGGTTTGACCAGATCGTCCAATGGTGAGCGCTAAAAAAATCCCTTCACAGTGGTCTTTGACGTGGATCCAATCCCTAACATTAAGCCCCGTGCCATAAACGCCAAGTGGTTTATTATTTAAAGCACTGAGCATCATAAATGGTATGAGCTTTTCTGGATACTGTTTTGGTCCGTAGTTATTTGAACAATGCGTGACTATAGTTGGTAGACCATATGTGTGGTGCCAAGCCCGGACAAGATTGTCTCCCGCAGCTTTAGAAGCAGAATATGGTGAGTTTGGCTGTACTGGTGTTGTTTCTGAAAACTTACCTTCTACACCAAGAGATCCAAAAACCTCATCTGTTGAAATTTGCACATACATAAACTGGTTTTTTTTTGTTTCATTAAGAGTTGACCAATAACGCCTAGATGATTCCAATAATGTATAAGTTCCTACAATATTGGTTTGAATAAATTGACTAGGTCCGGAAATTGATCGATCCACATGTGATTCGGCTGCAAAGTTAACTAATGCATCAAATTGATATGCAAGAAAAAGTTCAGACACTGTTTTTGCATCGCAGATATTTCCTTTGATGAGCGTGTATGTACCATCGCCTCTAATATCCGCTAAATTTTCTTCATTGCCAGCATATGTGATAGCATCTAAAACAATGATTCTAAGTCCCTGTTTTACACAAAGCTCAACAAAATGACTCCCGATGAATCCTGCCCCACCGGTGACTAAAATACACTCAGGTTCTCTTTTAATAATCATTATTGACAAGTATTATCCGAGTTAAGTCTTTTTTTCCAGAAGAATAATATAATACCGCTCCGTATCTGCTCTGCCCTTAACGGTATAAGTATTGTTTATAATATGAATTTCCCTTTGAAAAGGCACACTTGTTTCATTATTTTTCGGTATCACATAAGCGATTTTAGAAGCATTTTTGACAGGTTCGGCATAGTGTGGGTTATAGCCTGGAGTAATTGTATCCAAAATAATGCTTTCCTGTGATAAAAAATTAACTGCATAACTTGTCCAATATTCACTATATCCAAACTGAATCTGGTTTTTTTCTAGAGCGGTAATGACTTGTCTGTAGGCAATATCTCTGCGTGGCTGGGTTAAATCTTTATAAAATGCACTACTATTTTGCATTAATATCCAGACAAATAAACAAACTAGTAGTGTTCTAACGCCGCTATATTTATATCTATTCCAAAAAGTAACCAAAAACCAACCAAGTCCTGTAGCATAAAAAAACCATAAAACTAAGCTGTATCTTGCACCCATAAGATCCATCACTCTACCTGACAAAGAAAAACCCAAAATAACAACCGGCACTAAAAAAACTACCGGTGAATGTTCCAATAGTGTGGCTTTATTTTTGTTTTTAAAAATAATCTGATAAAATCCGAATAATGAGATTATAAAAAAACTTAAGAAAATAAAAAATAAAACTAAAACTAAAATCTGATCTGAAAATTTAGTGAGATCAAAGTTCAAAAACCACATATTGCCCCGCGCAAGAATAAAAAAACGGTCAACAAAACCAGTCCATGACCCTCGTGCTGTTATATGCATTCTGGGTGCTTTATGTTGTATTATATAATAATAAAGTAGTGGAGAAATGCCAAACATAAGGCCGCTAATAAACGTAAAAATCAACAAGAAATAACTTTTTATTTGTTTCAGATAATGAACTAAATAAATCATCACAGAAATAAGAACAAGTAAGGCGGCAAATAAAACCACTTCTCGTGCAGGCCCAACAATGCCATGTAATACACTTTTAGAATTACTAAAAAATTCATAAAACGAAAACAGAAGTCCAACTCCAGCTAGAAGATAAAAAGCACTAAGAGTAATTTTATAGGATTTTTTTCTTAAAACAAAAACAGGAAACAACGTTTGGAGAATAGAAAATTTTGGAGTGTTTTTAATGCCGAGTCTCAACAATATTATCAAAAAATGACACAAAACCGCTAAAAAAAAGTAAAGAATTTGTTGATATGTATAAATACCAAACCCCAGTACAAAAGCAAAAAGAAAAACATACAAATAAGACTTCTTACATAAAAGCTCGCCTTGGAT